>NZ_DATERI010000150.1:0-47756 GCF_035271705.1 Buttiauxella sp. | reverse complement strand
AAGGTATTTGTCCCGAACCCAGTCGAGTACGAAGCGATTTGGAGCATACAAGGCAAGCGTATTGTCGTTTAACTCAGCCTGGAGTGGACGGATCCACATGCTGAATTCGGTGGCAGGAAGCTCATCCTGCAAACGGGCAAGACACTGTTGCCAAAGCGTAAGTGACACGGCGGACTCCACTCGTACAAATTCGAAAAGAATAGTAGGCGTTACTCTAAGAAACGTTCATTTTTGACACAGACACTAAGAAAGCGCCTGCGACCGCTATCAGCGGTTTTCCGTCCTGCAATCACCGGAGGATCGTCAGCGGAAGGGCGGATCATAGCGCAAAGCGAGGCAGAGATCTCCCCTTTCTACACAGTTTTGATCCTTTTTATCCACAGGCCAGAGGCGCGCAAAGAAGTTTACGCCAGTTGCGGGAAAAACCAGCAGAGATCTGACGCAATAGATGAAAATTTCGGACGTTATCTCATTTTATCCCCAGGATCCGGTGAGCCGATCGCAATAAGATCCCGCGCGATCCTTGCGCTTTAGTGCGGAGCCCGTATAATTCTCCACCCGACAATGAGCCATCAGGCGCAAAGTCGGGACTCTGCGGGCTGTATGCGGGTTTTCAGGCACTATGACACGCGAAGTAAATTGACTCGGGACTGTACAATTATTACAATCCCGCCTCTTTATTAAAGACACATTGAGGCGTAGGTCGATTTTCTGGCCCGAAACGCGTCACCCAGTGAAAATTTTCAAGTTTAGGTAGAAACCGCCATGAAACGCACTTTTCAACCGTCCGTACTGAAGCGCAACCGTTCACACGGTTTCCGTGCTCGTATGGCAACAAAAAATGGTCGTCAGGTTCTGGCACGTCGTCGTGCTAAAGGCCGTTCTCGTCTGACCGTTTCTAAGTAATAAAGCAAGCCCTGATGGGTAAGCTCGCATTTCCCAGGGAGTTACGTTTGTTAACTCCCACTCATTTCACTTTCGTCTTCCAGCAGCCACAACGGGCTGGCACGCCGCAAATTACTATTCTCGGCCGCCTTAACGCGCTGGGGCATCCCCGCATCGGTCTCACCGTCGCTAAAAAACATGTGAAACGCGCTCATGAACGCAACCGGATCAAGCGATTGACCCGCGAAAGCTTTCGTCTGCGTCAACATGAACTGCCGTCGATGGACTTCGTGGTGGTCGCGAAGAAGGGGGTTGCCGATCTGGATAACCGTATGCTGGCGGAAGCGTTGGAGAAATTATGGCGTCGTCACTGTCGCCTGGCGCGCGGCTCCTGATCGTCCTGATACGCGTCTATCAACGCGGTATCAGTCCATTACTGGGACCACACTGTCGGTTTCACCCGACCTGCTCTCATTACGGAATTGAGGCATTACGCAGGTTCGGCCTGATAAAAGGCAGTTGGTTGACATTAAAACGCGTATTAAAATGCCACCCCTTGAACCCGGGTGGTGACGATCCTGTGCCGCCAAAAACCTTTGATACCAGAGAACATTAACGATGGATTCGCAACGCAATCTCTTTCTCATCGCTTTGTTGTTCGTGTCTTTCATGATCTGGCAAGCCTGGGAGCAGGATCACGCTCCAAAACCACAGGTGCAACAGACCACGCAGACTACGACCACCGCAGCAGGTAACGCCGCAAGCCAGGGTGTACCGACCAGTGGCCAGGGAAAAATCATCACGGTTAAAACTGACGTCCTTGAGCTTTCCATCAACACCCGTGGTGGTGATGTTGAGCAGGCACAGTTACTGACCTACCCGAAAGAGCTCACTTCTAATGAGCCGTTCCAGTTACTGGAAACGACGCCAGAGTTTGTCTACCAGGCACAAAGTGGCCTGACCGGTCGTGATGGCCCAGATAACCCGGCTAACGGTGATCGTCCACTGTATAACGTTGAAAGCGACAGCTTCGTACTGCCAGAAGGCCAGAACGAACTGATTATTCCAATGACTTATACTGATGCGGCGGGCAACGTCTTCACTAAATCCTTCACCCTGAAACGCGGCGAGTTTGCGGTAAGCGTGGATTACAACGTGAAGAACACCGGTGAGAAACCACTGGAACTGGCGACTTTTGGTCAGTTGAAGCAGTCCATCAATTTGCCGTCGCACCGCGATACTGGAAGTAACAACTTTGCGTTGCATACCTTCCGTGGCGCTGCGTACTCAACACCTGATGCGAAATACGAAAAATATAAATTCGATACCATCGCTGACGGTGAAAACCTGAGTGTTAACGCCAACAATGGTTGGGTTGCGATGTTGCAGCAGTATTTCGCAACAGCTTGGGTTCCGCGTAATCAGGGCACTAACAACTTCTATACCACCAAACTGAGCAATGATGTGGCGGCGATTGGTTATAAATCCGCACCACAACTGGTTCAGCCAGGCCAAACCGCTCAACTGGGTAGCACCCTGTGGGTAGGCCCGGAAATTCAGGACAAAATGGCAGCCGTTGCGCCGCACCTTGACCTGACTGTGGATTATGGTTGGTTGTGGTTTATTTCTCAGCCGCTGTTCAAGCTGTTGAAATTCCTGCACGGCTTCATCGGTAACTGGGGCTTCTCCATTATCGTTATCACCTTTATCGTTCGTGGCATCATGTACCCGCTGACTAAAGCGCAGTACACCTCCATGGCGAAAATGCGTATGCTGCAGCCGAAACTGGCCGCCATGCGTGAACGTATTGGTGACGATAAGCAGCGCCAGAGCCAGGAAATGATGGCCCTGTATAAAGCTGAAAAAGTTAACCCGCTGGGTGGTTGTCTCCCGCTGGTTATCCAGATGCCTATCTTCCTGGCGTTGTACTACATGCTGATGGGTTCTGTGGAATTGCGCCATGCGCCATTCGCACTGTGGATCCATGACTTGTCTGCACAAGACCCGTACTACATCCTGCCGATCCTGATGGGCTTGACGATGTTCTTCATTCAGAAGATGTCGCCTACCACCGTGACCGACCCGATGCAGCAGAAGATCATGACCTTTATGCCGGTCATCTTCACGGTGTTCTTCCTGTGGTTCCCGTCAGGCCTGGTACTGTACTATATCGTCAGTAACACAGTGACCATCATCCAGCAGCAGCTGATTTATCGCGGTCTTGAGAAACGTGGCTTACACAGCCGCGATAAGAAAAAGACCTGATACTCTTCATTCTTCACGCTGCAGGTGCGTTGGCTTCGTTTGCTCACCCCAGTCACTTACTAATGTAAGCTTCTGGGGATTCTCAAACTTGCCGTCTTCCTGCAACGTAAATTATTTCGAGTAACGATAGAAACAAGACAAGGCGGTCAATTGACCGCCTTTTTTATTTCGTCGGGTGGATAAGCGAAGCGTCATCCACCAATCAATCACGAAGGGACAGTAATGAGCCATAACGAGACAATCGTTGCCCAGGCGACACCGCCGGGACGTGGTGGGGTCGGTATCCTGCGCGTCTCAGGCCTTCAGGCACGTGAAGTGGCGCAAGCCATTCTGGGCAAATTACCCAAACCACGTTACGCCGATTATCTGCCATTCCGTGATGCGGACGGCACCGTTCTGGATCAAGGCATCGCGCTGTGGTTCCCTGGCCCTAATTCCTTCACCGGTGAGGATGTGCTGGAACTGCAAGGTCACGGTGGCCCGGTTATCCTGGATTTACTGTTAAAGCGCATCCTGGCGCTCTCAGGCCTGCGTATTGCAAGGCCTGGTGAGTTCTCCGAGCGTGCGTTTTTGAATGATAAGCTCGACCTGGCACAGGCTGAAGCCATCGCCGATCTGATTGATGCCAGTTCCGAACAAGCAGCACGTTCAGCGTTAAATTCTTTGCAGGGTGCTTTCTCTGCCCGCATTAACCATTTGGTTGAAGCGCTGACTCATCTGCGCATTTACGTGGAAGCGGCGATTGATTTTCCGGATGAAGAAATCGACTTTCTGTCGGATGGTAAAATTGAAGCTCAGCTCAACCAGGTGATTGGCGATCTGGATGCGGTACGTGCTGAAGCGCGTCAGGGAAGCCTGTTGCGCGAAGGGATGAAAGTGGTGATTGCCGGGCGCCCAAATGCCGGGAAATCGAGCCTGCTTAACGCTCTGGCTGGCCGGGAAGCGGCGATTGTGACGGATATTGCTGGCACCACCCGCGACGTACTGCGCGAACATATTCACATCGACGGTATGCCACTGCATATTATCGATACTGCGGGTTTACGTGAAGCGAGCGACGAAGTTGAGCGTATCGGTATCGAACGTGCCTGGAACGAGATTGAACAGGCTGACCGCGTGTTGTTCATGGTTGACGGGACAACGACCGACGCCACCGACCCCGCCGAAATTTGGCCTGACTTTATTGCACGCTTACCGACTCGTTTGCCGATTACCGTGGTACGTAACAAAGCTGATGTCACAGGTGAAACGCTGGGTCTGAGCGATGTGAATGGTCACTCACTTGTGCGTCTCTCTGCACGTACCAGTGAAGGCGTAGATGTGCTGCGCGATCATCTAAAACAAAGCATGGGCTTTGAAACCAATATGGAAGGCGGGTTCCTGGCGCGTCGTCGCCACCTGCAAGCGCTGGAACAGGCAGCAACCCATCTGCAACAAGGGAAAGCGCAACTGCTGGGCGCATGGGCCGGAGAATTACTGGCCGAAGAACTGCGACTGTCTCAGCAAAGCCTGAGTGAAATCACCGGGGAATTTACCTCTGATGATTTGCTAGGACGCATCTTCTCCAGCTTCTGTATTGGTAAGTAATCTAAAAAGTAAGCGCACGCTCACTTCTTACTCATCCCGCAACACGCCTGCTGTTGCGGGATTTTTTTTGCCGCATCGTCTGATTAAAATCAAAATATTCATAGGGTTTATCATTTGATGAAAATTTAATCTTGTTTACACGTTCATCTCCGTGCGTTTCGTTGGTAAAAAACCTACAATCGAATGATAAGAAGATTGCCTATTATCAAGGAGAGACGAATGGCAACGCATTTCGCAAGATGGACGATCAATCCAAAATCCCCTTTTTCGAGCCGGCTGGATGAAGAATGCCTGGCCCACGCTCGTCAAATGCCAGAACATCGGCGTTCACGATTTTTAGCCTCACGTAGCTTGCTCGCTGAATTACTTCATATGCTTTATGGCATTCAACAACTGCCGAAAATTGTCACCACCGATGCCGGACGCCCACACTTTGCCGACCCTTCACTCATGGATTTCAGCATTGCCTATGCCGGGAATAAAGTCGGTGTACTGGTCACGACCGAGGGCTGCTGCGGGCTGGATATCGAAATTAATCAGTCTTTCGGTCATCTCCCGTCCGTCGCATCGTGTTCAACGTTTCGCAGCAATGAGTCAATCTGGATAAACAATCAAAAAAACCCAGGTGAGGCGCGAGCTCAACTGCGCACGTTGCACCAAAGTGCGTTTAAATTAACCAGTCGCGAAGATAGTTTGCAGCTTCTGCCTGGTGCTGGGCGTATTCGTGTTAATTGTCAGTCAGAAATTGAAGCGATCAGTGATGTGGAAGGTCTGTTAATCTGGGGTTGTGTAGTGTCGCCTGCAATTGAAAAGCTCAGTTTGTGGGAGTTCGAAAGCCCGCAAAATTGGCATCGCTTGTGGGATGTAAAATCTCGCTATCGCTCTCACAATGGCAGCATCATTCGCTTAACCAGCATGTCGTCAGAAAAAGTGTTACATCAGAACTGATTTTTCATGAACGTCCAGACAAAAAGAGGTATCCATGTCCGACACGTTAAAGATAGTCACGTTATTAGGTAGCCTTCGCCATGGCTCTTTCAACGCTATGGTCGCCCGCACTCTGCCAAGAATCGCCCCTGTGGGGATGAGCGTTGACGCGTTACCGTCGATTAAAGACATACCGCTATATGACGCCGATATACAGCAAGAAGAAGGATTCCCGTCCTCCGTTGAAGCGATTGCAGAACAAATTCGCGCCGCAGATGGCGTCGTGATTGTCACACCAGAATATAACTACTCGGTACCTGGTGGCCTGAAGAACGCTATCGACTGGCTGTCTCGTTTGCCAGAACAACCGCTGGCGGGGAAACCTGTGCTGATTCAGACCAGTTCAATGGGCGCAATTGGCGGCGCACGCTGTCAGTACCATCTACGCCAGATTCTGGTGTTCCTTGATGCGATGGTAATGAACAAGCCTGAGTTTATGGGTGGCGTGATTCAGAACAAAGTGGATGCGCAAACGGGCGAAGTGGTTGATCAAAGCACGCTCGATCACCTGACCGGGCAGCTCACCGCGTTTGGCGATTATATTCAGCGCGTTAAAAGCTAGTTAGCTAAAGCGCGCCACATAGTTTCAAAGCCTAGCGCCTTAAAATCGCCAGCACGTTCTGGTTCGCGGCTGGCGAACTCCATTGTGGTTTCTGCCAGTGAAGAAAAAATTGCATCGCTAAATGCGCGGTACGGGCTGCACTGAAAAGCTTTCAAAATCGATTGCGAACAGATTTCGTGTAATTCCGGGAATAACTCCGCCACTTTTTGCTTCGTGTCATCGCCTATCTTATCGCTCACAGACAACTGACGAATTGCCCGATGTGCCTCAGGGTTGCAGATGGCCCAGTCGATGTAACTGTTCCAGACATAACGGGTATATTCTTTCGGATCTTTTAAAGTTCTGTCGAGATTGGCCTGCATCGCCTGGCACAAATCTTTCTTCAGATGGAGATAGAGCTCGTTGAGCAGATCGTCCTTAGTGGCAAAATAGCGAAACAGCGTACCTTCTGCCACACCAGCACCACGGGCAATCTGCGCAGTCGATGCTGCGGTCCCCGACAGGCCAATAGCCGTTGTCGCCGCTTCCAGTAACGCTAATATTTTATCTTCACTCTTCGGAC
The DNA here is from genome assembly GCF_035271705.1 of Buttiauxella sp. Taxonomy (GTDB): domain Bacteria; phylum Pseudomonadota; class Gammaproteobacteria; order Enterobacterales; family Enterobacteriaceae; genus Buttiauxella. The sequence goes on along the minus strand of NZ_DATERI010000150.1, from coordinate 40,908 downwards.
GAGCCACAACGTTTTACCCTATACATTCAGAAAACCAAATTGAATCACGCCGACTACGCCACTGCAACGCTCAATGTCGGAGTTTGAAAAGTATCTTGACGCTAATCACTTCCTATCTATAATGAGTGCTTACTCACTCATTATCAAGTTTATTAGCATCGTACCAGCGGATGGTTCGAACATGCAGGCCAGGAAATGAAACGTCTCTCCTTATGTGCGGTACTCATTATGTTGATAGCAACTGCAGTCAGTTTACCTTTCGTCCTGAATGCCGGATTTGGTCAGGCTCCACAGGGAGAAGAACTCAGTTTAGTTGAACGTTCTGCAAACTTTGTAGATGGGCAATTTCGCAACCAAGTTCCGACACAGGGTTATACTGGGCAGAAAAGTAAAATTGCGGCGTGGTGGGAGTTTTTAACCACTAAGCGGGAAAATTCACGCCCGCAGCAGCCATTACCGTTAGTTAAAACCGATCTGGCCAGCATACCGCTGGAGCAAGATACCATGGTCTGGCTCGGCCACTCGTCGTGGTACCTGCAACTGGCAGGTAAGCGCATTCTGATTGATCCAGTATTCAGCAATTACGCAGCACCCTTTTCATTTCTGAATAAGGCTTTCCCTGGGGATTACCCATGGACGGCGGCGTCGATGCCCGAAATCGATCTGCTGATTATTTCCCACGACCATTACGATCATCTGGATTTTGCCACCATCAAAGCGCTGAAACCTAAAATTCGCCAGGTGATCACTCCGCTCGGAGTCGGATCGCATCTGCGTTACTGGGGCATAAATAGCGACATTATTCATGAAAAAGACTGGAACCAGACGGTAAAAGTTTCAAATGAGCTGACCGTGCATGTTTTACCCGCGCGTCATTTCTCTGGCCGCAGTCTGAAGAGCAATCAGACATTATGGGCGAGTTTTATGTTCGTGACCGACGCGCACAAAGTCTATTACAGCGGGGATACCGGCTATGGACCGCATTTTAAAGCTATTGGGGAACAGTTTGGTTCAGTAGACCTCGCCATTATGGAAAACGGCCAGTATGACGAGGACTGGAGCAACATCCACATGATGCCGAAAGAAACCGCGATCGCAGCTGAAGAGCTTAATGCTCGCGCTGTGTTACCAGGCCATGCGGGTCGCTTTGTGCTGGCAAAACACACTTGGGATGCGCCGTACAAAAGCCTGGCTGAATTCAGTAAAGGCAAAAGCTTCCGTCTTTTAACACCAAAGCAGGGCGAACCTGTTTGGGTGAACGACAACGCACAACAATTTAGCGCCTGGTGGGAAGCTGCCAATGCCATGTAAGCGAATCGCGCAGGGGGATGAATGACAATTTCAGCTCAAGTTATCGACACCATTGTTCAATGGATTGACGACAATTTGCATCAACCATTACGTATTGATGATATTGCCGATCACGCGGGTTATTCGAAGTGGCACTTGCAGCGTTTGTTTATGCATTACAAAGGCGAGAGTCTCGGGAAATACATTCGCGACCGCAAACTACTGTTGGCGGCGCGTGATTTACGCGATACCGATAACAAGGTTTACGATATTAGTCTGAAGTACGGCTTTGATTCACAGCAGACGTTTACGCGCATATTCACGCGAACGTTTCATCAGCCACCGGGTCGGTATCGAAGGGAAAATCATAGCCAGCCATAATGACTGGCTATATTTTAAACATCTTTATACCCAAAATAATTCGAGTTGCAGGACAAAAGGCTTCAGCCAACGTACCTGCAACTTGAAGTATGACGGGTATTAGTGTGCGTCGATAAACACAATTTTCAGAATGAACAGCAACGCCACAACAACCACACATGGACTGATTTCACGCCAGCGGCCCGTGCCGAGTTTCATCACACAGTAAGAGATGAAGCCCAACGCAATACCTTCGGTGATTGAGAAGGTAAATGGCATCATCACCGCAGTAATGAACGCAGGAACCGCTTCTGTCAGGTCATCCCAATTCACGCGGGAAAGACTGGATGTCATTAACACGCCAACGTAAATCAAAGCGCCTGCTGCTGCATATGCCGGAACCATACCGGCCAGCGGGGACAGGAAGATAACCAACAGGAACAGCAAACCAACGATCACCGCAGTCAAGCCAGTACGCCCGCCTACAGACACGCCAGCAGAACTTTCGATATACGCGGTAACAGAAGAAGTCCCGATAAACGCACCCGCAACAGAAGATACGCTATCAACATACAGCGCCTGCTTCATGCGAGGGAATTTACCTTTTTCATCGGTTAGACCGGCTTTGTCTGTTACGCCAATCAGTGTACCGGAGGAATCAAACAGGTTAACCAGCATAAAGGAGAAGATGACCCCAGCCAGTCCAATGTTCAGTGAACCGGCTAAATCCACCTGGCCCACAACAGAAAGTACGCTTGGTGGCGCAGAAACAATACCGTGATATTGCACATCACCCAACATCCAGCCCAGCAGCGTAGTGACCACAATGGAAACCAGCACTGCAGCGTGAATGTTACGCGAAGCCAGAATGGCGATGATAAAGAAGCCGAGCGCGCCCAACAGTACGCTGTGCGAAGTCAGGTTACCGATGGTCACCAGCGTGTCTTTGTTCGCAACGATAATCCCGGCGTTTTTCAGGCCCATCATGCCGATGAACAGACCAATACCGCTGGTGATACCCACACGCAGGCTCATTGGGATATTGGCAATCATCCAATAACGCACGCGGAAAATAGTCAACAGCAGCAGACCCGTGGCACCCCAGAAAATGGCACCCATACCGACTTGCCAGGAAATGCCCATCGCGCCAACAACCACAAAAGCGAAGAACGCATTCAGGCCCATCGCTGGCGCCAGAGCAACGGGCAGGTTGGCGAAAATACCCATCAGGATGCTACCTAATGCGGCAATCAAACAGGTGGTGACAAAAACGGCTTGAGTGTCCATACCCGCGACACCAAGGATCTGCGGATTCACGAAAACGATGTACACCATCGTCAGGAAGGTCGTAAAACCGGCGATCACTTCAGTGCGTGCCGTGGTGCCGTGTTCGCGCAGTTTAAACACACGCTCGAGCAGCCCCGGATTTGCAGCCGGAGTAGATTGTGGTTGGCTCATTAGTCTTAATTCCGAACATTGAGAGGGGAAATTCGTCGCTATCCTATACCAAAAACACCTAAACATAATGACCCATGTTAATTTTTTTTCATTGAATTTTCTTATACGGCAACGATTGCGTGCCGCAAAAACTCTGCAAATTGGGTAAAGTAGATATTTAATCTTATACCCGAGCGACTTCAAGATGCAGGTAGGCGGCAATCGAATGAATCCCGATGAACTGACTCAAGTCAGTGGTTCGGGTGAATGAGAGCAGCCAACAACCCTGCATATTAAAGGGCGATGGGTAGACATAAGGAAGCGGTATGTCCCGGATAGATGCTGTGTTCTTCGACTGCGATGGCACACTGGTTGATAGTGAGGTGATTTGCTCCAAAGCCTACGTGCATATGTTTGCGCAATACGGCATTGAACTTGCGCTTGAGGAAGTTCATAAAACCTTTAAGGGCATAAAGCTCTACGAGATTATCGACACCATTAATGCCCAATATGGAATGAATCTGTCAAAAGAGGAGCTGGAACCCATTTATCGCGCAGAAGTTTCGCGACTGTTTGATAGCGAGCTGGTGGAGATTGAAGGTGCCGCAGCATTAGTGGCGCAAATCAAGGTGCCAATGTGTATTGTCTCCAACGGCCCGGTCAGCAAAATGCATCATTCGCTGGGTAAAACTGGCATGCTCGGCCATTTCCCGGACAAACTGTTTAGCGGCTACGATATTCAGCTATGGAAACCCGATCCAGCAATCATGTTCCATGCCGCCGATGCGTTGAGCGTGGATGTGAAAAACTGCGTGCTGGTGGATGATTCGATGGCTGGTGCGCAATCAGGTATAGCCGCAGGAATGGAAGTTTTCTATTTTTGCGCCGATCCGCATAACCCGCCGATTGAGCATCCGAAAGTGACGACCTTTACCGATTTAGCGCAGTTGCCAGAGTTATGGCGTGCACGGGGTTGGAATATTACGGGTTAAATGCCTCACCCTAACCCTCTCCCCCAGGAGAGGGAATGGTTCGAGTCAGAGTGAGGGAATATATACTCTAAATAATTCGAGGTGCAGCCAACACCCCTGCAACTTGAAGTATGACGAGTATGATCACTCTTTCGGATCTTTACCCGCCAGCAACTTATCCAGCTCATCGCCACCGACATGACGGAAGTCCTGTCCTTTGACGAAGTAGAAAATAAACTCACAGATATTCTGGCAGCGGTCACCGATACGCTCGATAGAACGCGCACAGAACAGCGCGGTCAGCACACTTGGAATGGTGCGTGAGTCTTCCATCATATAAGTCATCAACTGGCGTACGATGCCTTCGTATTCCTGGTCAACTTTCTTATCTTCACGATAGATACGCACGGCTTCATCGAGATCCATACGCGCAAACGCGTCCAGCACGTCATGCAGCATCTGCACGGTGTGACGGCCTAAAGACTCGAGGCTCACCAGTAGCGGTTGATGCTGTTGCGAGAATTTCTCCAGCGCAGTGCGACAGATTTTATCCGCCACATCACCGATACGTTCCAGCTCAGAAATCGTTTTGATGATAGCCATCACCAGGCGCAGGTCGCTGGCGGTTGGCTGACGCTTAGCGATGATACGCACGCAGGCTTCATCAATAGCGACTTCCATCATATTGACTTTATGGTCACCTTCGATGACGCGCTTCGCCAACTCGCCATCCTGGTTGTGCATGGCGGTTATCGCATCAGAAAGTTGTTGCTCCACCAGCCCACCCATCGTCATCACCTGGGTGCGGATATATTCCAGCTCGGCGTTAAACTGGCCGGAAATGTGTTTGTTGAGATTGAGGCTATCCATTTTGTTCTCCAAATCAACCGTAGCGGCCAGTAATGTAATCTTCGGTTTGTTTTTTTGCAGGCGTGGTAAATAGCGTGTCGGTTTCGCTAAACTCGATCAACTCACCCAGGTACATAAACGCGGTGTGATCTGAACAACGAGCCGCCTGCTGCATGTTGTGGGTAACAATTACCACGGTGTAATCTTGTTTCAGCTCAGTGATCAACTCTTCGATACGACCGGTAGAGATTGGATCCAGTGCTGAGCACGGCTCATCAAGCAGCAACACTTCCGGGCGAATCGCAATACCACGCGCAATGCACAGACGCTGCTGCTGACCACCGGAGAGGCTGTATCCACTCTGGTGTAATTTATCTTTGGTTTCGTTCCACAATGCGGCTTTGGTCAAAGCCCATTGCACGCGCTCATCCATATCGCTGCGAGACAGCTTTTCAAAAAGACGCACACCGAACGCGATGTTGTCGTAAATCGACATTGGGAACGGCGTCGGCTTCTGGAACACCATACCTACTTTGGCGCGCAGCAGGGCGATGTCCTGGCTTTGGGTGAGGATATTTTCCCCATCCAGCAAGATTTCGCCTTCAGCACGCTGCTCCGGGTAGAGTGAGTACATTTTGTTGAATGTACGCAGCAGGGTGGATTTACCACAACCTGACGGGCCAATGAATGCGGTAACCTGGTTTTTAGCGATATCCAGATTGATGTCTTTCAGGGCATGGAATTTGCCGTAAAAGAAGTTCAAATCGCGAACCTGAATGATGCCAGAGGCTGTATCGACCATACTCATCTGTTTCTTAATCTCCATCCGGCGCCGCCGTTGCCGCGCCGCAAAATTTAACCGTGTTTACTCTTAGAAAAAATCACGCGCGCCATAATATTGAGCAGTAACACGCACAGAGTAATAATCAGAACGCCAGCCCAGGCTAACTGTTGCCATTCGGCAAACGGGCTCATGGCAAATTTGAAAATCGTCACCGGCAGGTTAGCCACTGGCTGCATCATGTCGGTGCTCCAGAACTGGTTGGAGAGCGACGTAAACAGCAGAGGGGCCGTTTCACCCGCGATACGAGCAATCGCCAGCAACACCCCGGTAATAATCCCGGAAACAGAAGCTTTAAGCGTAATTGCAGATATCATTTTCCACTTTGGCGTACCCAAAGCGTAAGCCGCTTCGCGCAGGCTGTCTGGCACCAGTTTCAGCATGTTTTCTGTGGTACGAATGACGATGGGGACCTGCAACAGTGCCAGTGCAATCACCCCAGCCCAGCCAGAGAAGTGCTCCATCTTCGCGACCACGATGGTGTAAACGAACAAACCCACCACGATTGACGGTGCTGAAAGCAGAATGTCGTTAATAAAACGAATCACTTCTGCCAGCCACGATTTACGGCCATACTCCGCCAGATAAATCCCCGCCATGATGCCCAACGGTGTACCGAAAACGGTCGCCCACAGAATTAACAGGCCGCTCCCTGCAAGGGCGTTCGCAAGCCCGCCACCAGCAGTATTTGGCGGAGGCGTCATTTCTGTGAACAGCGCAATCGACATACCGTCGATCCCACGTGTAAAAGTCGAGAACAGAATCCACACCAGCCAGAACAGGCCGAATACCATGGTTCCCATTGAAAGTGTCAGCGCGATACGGTTTTTAAACCGACGGCGTGCCTGCATTTTGCGGCGAGATTCAGCCAGTGCAGTGCGACTTTGCATTTCCATGGTTGTCATGAGCGTGCTCCTTCATTCTTCGCAAGACGCATAATCATGAACTTTGAGATTGCCAGTACGATAAAGGTGATCACAAACAGAATCAGCCCCAACTCCATCAGCGCTGCGGTGTGCAGACCTGATTCGGCTTCAGCAAATTCATTCGCCAGGGCAGAGGTAATACTGTTGCCCGGCATATACAACGAAGCCGTGTCGAGTTGGTAGGTGTTACCGATGATAAAGGTGACTGCCATGGTTTCACCCAGAGCACGGCCCAGACCCAACATTACACCGCCAATCACCCCATTTTTGGTGAACGGTAAAACAATGCGCCAGATAACTTCCCATGTGGTGCAGCCAATACCGTAGGCCGACTCTTTCATCATCACAGGGGTTTGTTCAAATACATCGCGCATAACCGCAGCAATGTAAGGAATGATCATGATGGCCAGGATGACGCCTGCGGCGAGAATACCGATACCGAATGCTGGGCCTGAGAACAGTTCGCCAACAATCGGTACAGCAGAAAGCACATTACCGACCGGTTCCTGGAAGTAAGTCGCAAATAGCGGAGCAAAGATAAACAGCCCCCACATGCCGTATACGATACTGGGGATAGCGGCCAGCAGCTCAATGGCAATCCCTAAAGGACGGCGCAACCAGTTTGGTGCCAGTTCCGTCAGGAACAGCGCAATACCAAAACTCACAGGCACAGCAATCAACAAAGCGATAAACGAAGTCACCAGCGTGCCGTAAATCGGAACCAATGCACCGTAAATATCGTTAGGAGCATCCCACTCTTTGGTCCACAGGAACGAGAAACCAAACTTCTGGATACTCGGCCAGGAGGAGATGATCAGGGAGATGATGATGCCGCCCAGCAGGAATAGCACAATCAGCGCAGCCAGCTTAACTAGCGCACTGAAAATGACATCACCTTGCTTACCAGGGGACTTGAACGTCGGCTTACTTACCGCCATAGCTTACTCTTTGTTGTGTTGGGTTAAACCGGAACAAATATCATTTTATTCCAGTACTTACTCTAAATAATTCGAGTTCCCGCAAGGTGACAAACTCACTCACCCCAGGAACATAGATTAACTATGTGACTGAGGGGAGTGGGAGCAATCAACGCACCTGTCACTCGAAGTATGACAAGTAAGTTAGTACAGCGCCTTACCAGAGCTGTCTTTTACGTTGGTTTTCCATGCAGCGCGAACCTGCTCAACCACAGAATCTGGCAGGGCGGCGTAATCCAGGTCACTCGCCTGTTTTGCACCGTCTTTGTAAGCCCAGTCGAAGAACTTCAGCACTTCAGCGCCTTGCTCTGGGTTCTTCTGCTCTTTGTGAACCAGAATGAAGGTGGTAGACGTGATTGGCCACGCACCGTCACCTTTCTGGTTAGTCAGATCCTGAGCGAACGATTTACTCCAGTCAGCACCCTTCGCCGCATTGGCAAAGTTTTCTTCAGAAGGCGCTACAGGTTTGCCATCAGCAGAAATCAGTTTGGTGTAAGCCAGGCTGTTCTGTTTAGCGTAAGCATATTCAACATAACCAATTGAACCCGGCAGACGTTGTACAAAGGCTGCAATACCGTCATTACCTTTGCCGCCCAGACCCGTTGGCCAGTTTACCGTTGAACCTGCACCGACTTTAGTTTTCCACTCTTCGTTCACTTTCGCCAGGTAGTTGGTGAAAACGAAAGAAGTCCCTGAACCGTCAGCGCGACGTACAACAGCGATGTTCTGCTGTGGAAGTTTCATGCCTGGGTTGAGTTTAGCGATAGCTTCGTCATCCCATTTTTTAATTTTGCCCAGGTAGATGTCACCCAGAGTTTTACCGTCGAGCACCAGCTCACCGGATTTCACGCCAGGCAGGTTAACTGCCAGAACAACACCGCCGATAACAGTCGGGAACTGGAACAGCCCTTCTTGTTGCAGTTTGTCATCAGCCAGTGGGGCATCAGACGCGCCGAAGTCCACGGTGTTAGCAATGATTTGTTTAACGCCACCGGAGGAGCCGATACCCTGGTAGTTAACTTTGTTACCAGTTGATTTATTGTAGGTATCTGCCCATTTGGCATACACCGGCGCAGGGAAGGTTGCACCAGCGCCAGTCAGGCTTGCAGCAGCATATGCGCCGAAAGCACTCAGGGATAAGGTCGCGGCAACAACAGTTGCGACAGTGGTACGCATAACTTTCATAATGTCTCCTGCAGAGGTGAACATAAATCGTTGTTTAGTGGTTGCAGGATAGAAAATAGGACAGTTTGGTGACAGTTAAATGTATTAAATATGACAGTTTTATGACAGGCCACTTTGGGGCATATTTCTCACTGTCATACTTAGGATTCTGAGTGTTCAATTCGTTTCATTAGCTCGTTCTGTTCATCGCGACTCAGGTAGCGCGATTCCCCTAACGGCAAGCCTTCCAGATGGATATTCATGATGCGGACCCGTTCAAGGCGGGTCACTTCGTAGCTGAAATATTTACACATCCGGCGAATCTGGCGATTCAGCCCTTGAACTAAAATAATCCGAAATACCAGGTCCGATTCTTTCGTCACTGTGCAGTGTTTGGTTACCGTTCCAAGCATGGGTACACCCAAGCATAAGCCCGTAATAAACTCGTCGGTTATCGGCTTATTGACGGTGACCACATACTCTTTTTCGTGATTGTTACCCGCGCGCAGAATTTTATTCACCACATCACCGTGATTGGTCAGTAAAATGAGACCCTGCGAATCTTTATCCAGGCGCCCTATCGGGGAGACACGTTTGTCGCTATGAATGAGAACGCTGATATTATCCCGTTCGCTCTTTTCCATCGTGGTAATGATGCCAACAGGCTTATTCAAAACCATCAACACCAGGCCTTTTTCATCACGCGGCTCAATGAGCTGGTCATTCACTTTCACCACGTCTCCGGCAAAAACCTGAGCGCCAAAACTGACCTGCTTGTCGTTAATAAAAACTTCGCCCTGTTTGACATAACGATCGGCCTCACGGCGTGAGCAGATGCCGCTATCGCTGATGTATTTATTAATTCGGATGGATGAACCGGTCAGCATTCTGCGCTATGTCTCAGTAAAAGGGCGAACTATACACACATAAGTAAAAAAGCGCCCACAAGAGGCGCTTTTAAAGGCTTCAAGAGATAACGCAGCGCGTTATTCTACAGTGACAGATTTCGCAAGGTTGCGTGGCTGGTCAACGTCAGTGCCTTTAATCAACGCGACGTGATAAGACAGTAACTGCAACGGCACGGTGTAGAAGATAGGTGCGATGACTTCTTCTACATGCGGCATCTCAATGATGTGCATGTTGTCGCTGCTGGTAAATCCGGCATCCCTGTCGGCGAATACGTACAGATGGCCGCCACGAGCACGAACTTCTTCGATATTCGACTTCAGTTTTTCCAGCAATTCGTTATTGGGTGCGACAACAATAACCGGCATGTCCGCATCAATAAGCGCCAGTGGGCCGTGTTTCAGCTCACCTGCCGCATACGCTTCTGCGTGGATGTAGGAAATCTCTTTCAGCTTCAGTGCACCTTCCATTGCGATCGGATACTGATCGCCACGGCCTAAGAACAGTGCGTGATGCTTGTCGGAGAAGTCTTCAGCCAGCGCTTCAATGCGTTTGTCCTGAGACAACATTTGCTCGATGCGGCTTGGCAACGCCTGCAAACCATGAACAATATCTTGCTCAATCTGAGCATCGGCACCTTTCAGACGGCTCAGTTTCGCCACCAGCATCAGCAGAACGGTAAGCTGAGTGGTAAAGGCTTTGGTGGATGCCACGCCGATTTCAGTGCCTGCGTTGGTCATCAGCGCCAAATCGGATTCACGCACCAGAGAAGAACCCGGAACGTTACAGATTGCCAGAGAACCCAGGTAGCCCAACTCTTTGGATAAACGCAGTGCTGCGAGGGTATCTGCCGTTTCACCAGACTGTGACAGAGTGATCATCAGGCTGTTACGGCGAACCGCTGATTTGCGGTAGCGGAATTCAGAGGCGATTTCGACGTCACAAGGTACGCCCGCCAGAGATTCAAACCAATACCGTGAAACCATACCTGAGTTGTAGGAAGTCCCACAGGCCACAATTTGAATGTGCTCAACCTGAGACAGCATTTCGTTAGCTTTCGGGCCGAGCTCAGAGAGATCAACAGCGCCGTGGTTGATACGGCCAACCAGCGTATTTTTAATCGCATTCGGCTGTTCGTAGATTTCTTTCTGCATATAGTGGCGATAAATACCTTTGTCGCCAGCGTCATATTGCAGGTTGGATTCGATATCAGGGCGTGTAACCTGCTCACCTTTGGTATCAAATACGGTGACGGAACGACGAGTCACTTCCGCAATATCGCCTTCCTCAAGGAAGATGAAACGACGCGTCACTGGCAGCAGTGCCAGTTGGTCAGATGCAATAAAGTTTTCACCCATGCCCAAACCGATAACCATCGGGCTACCTGAGCGTGCGGCTAACAGAACCTCTGGATCACGGGTATCCATGATAACCGTGCCATAAGCTCCACGCAGTTGAGGAATAGTACGCAGCACCGCTTCACGCAGAGTACCGCCTTGCTCCAGTTCCCAGTGAACTAAGTGGGCGATAACTTCGGTGTCGGTCTGTGAAACAAAGGTGTAACCGCGACCCTGCAGTGTTTCACGCAGCGGTTCATAGTTTTCGATAATACCGTTGTGAACCACAACAATATGCTCGGAAACATGCGGGTGAGCGTTGGTTTCTGAAGGTTCGCCGTGAGTCGCCCAGCGAGTGTGAGCAATACCGGTGCCACCATGCAGCGCAGTTTCAGCTGCTGCTTCTGCCAGTTTATGGACCTTGCCCAGGCGACGCAGACGGGTCATGTGACCTTTTTCGTCAACCACAGCCAAGCCCGCAGAGTCATAACCACGGTATTCCAGACGACGTAATCCTTCGAGAAGGATTTCAGCGATATCACGTTGCGCGACCGCGCCAACAATTCCACACATAAGTTTAGATTCCTGATAATGGCATTATGCCATGTGTTGTCGCTGACCTGATTATGTCCGTTATCTTTCGATTCCGGGGCCCCGAGCCTTGTAGAGAGTGGGGTTATAGTTTTGGTAGTGCTGCGGGGCGGGTCATTTTCGAGAACAACCTTCACCCCAATCTTCTCCCATCGGGAGAAGGTGAAAAGAATATTATTTCTTCACCGGACGCTTCCAGTTCTGGATATGAGTCTGCTTAACACGACTAATAACCAGTTCATTTTCGCCAACGTTGCGCGTGACTGTCGTGCCCGCGCCAATAGTTGCACCACGAGCCACGGTCACAGGAGCAACCAGTTGGCTGTCGGAACCAACAAACACGTCATCGCCGATGATAGTTTTAAATTTGTTCGCACCGTCGTAGTTGCAGGTAATGGTGCCCGCACCGATGTTCACGTTGTCGCCGATTTCGGCGTCGCCCAGGTAGCTCAGGTGGCCTGCTTTGGAACCTTTACCCAGACGGGCTTTTTTCATTTCTACGAAGTTGCCAACGTGCGCGCCTTCTGCCAGTTCAGCACCTGGACGCAAACGGGCGAATGGGCCGATGGTGCAAGCGGCTGCAAGATTTGCATCTTCAACAACGGAATACGGGCTGATTTCGCAGTCATCACCAATCACGCTGTTTTTAATCACGCAGCCAGTACCAATTTTGACGCGATGACCTAATGTCACTTTTCCTTCAATAATGACATTAGTATCAATTTCTACATCACGCCCATGCGTCAGTTCACCACGCAGGTCGAAACGAGCCGGATCGCGCAACATGACGCCTGCCAGCAGCAGTTTATCTGCCTGCTCACTTTGGTAGACGCGTTCCAGGCGGGACAGCTGCAGACGGTTGTTCACACCTTCAACTTCGCTTAAACGGTCAGGATGAACAGCGGTGACTTCACGGCCTTCCTGATGCGCCAGCGCGATAATATCCGTGATGTAGAACTCACCCTGAGCATTGTTGTTATCGAGCTTAGCTAACCAACGTTTCAGGTCCGCGCCATTGGCTACCAGAATACCGGTATTAATTTCGTCGATTTTGCGTTGTTCTTCAGTGGCATCTTTGTGCTCGACAATGCCGACCACTATGCCATTTTCGCGAGCAATGCGGCCATAACCGGTTGGATCGTCCAGTTTTACCGTTAGCAGACCAATGCCACCCTGCGGTTTGGCGTCACGCAGGCGCTGCAAGGACTCAACGGAAATGAGTGGTACGTCGCCGTAAAGCATCAGGATGTCTTCGTCATCAGCAAAGAAAGGTGCCGCTTGCTGCATCGCGTGGCCGGTGCCTAATTGCTCAGCCTGTAAAACCCAGTTTAGTGAGCCATCGCTAAGCGTGTTTTTCAGCAAATCACCGCCGTGACCGTAAACCAGATGTACACGCTGTGCGCCTAAATTGTTCGCTGCATCAATAACATGCTGAACCATCGGTTTCCCGGCAAGAGTATGTAATACCTTTGGCAGGTCTGAATACATGCGGGTCCCTTTGCCTGCGGCTAGGATAACCACGCTCATCGCATTGTTTGACATACGCGTCCTGACTTTAATTTGAGAGTGAAGTAAAACGATTTCTCGTTGAAAATTCTACATATTTTGCGACACAAAACGTGATGACTAAAAAACGGACGTCAACTGCACTTTTGGGTTGCTCATGAGCACAATTGTAGGTGTATAAGGGCTGAAAATGTACATTTGAAATAATAAAAGCCATATTTCTCTAGGGATTAACACTTCTTTTCACCGGCAAACAAAGCCTTCCCCAGATATCTGGTAGATCTCGTTTTCTCTAAATGCCACCGCACAGCAACCCCCGGTCTGGCATGCGATTGCATTTGGGCAATCAACAGACGTTAACTTTTCATCCAACGTATTACCCGAAAAAGTCGGTGTTAATAATGCCACGATCAATGGCAAAAAACTGGCAACGGCCGATGTTGCCGACCTTTCTAAACCGATAACCATCGAGAGCCGTGGCGGTAAAAATGCGTGTCGGCAACGGTAATCGCCTCGAAGGATGCTATGCCCATGACAATATCGATGATGGTTACGATTTGTTTAACAAAATTGAAGACGGTGCGAATGGCATTGTGGTGATCGAGAATTCAATTGCACGAAACAATACCAGCAACGGTTTCAAATTGGGTGGGGAAGGGCAGCCCGTTGCGCATGAAATTCATAACAGCGTGGCGGTTGGTAACCATCTCGATGGTTTTGCCGATAACATTTCATTGCGAAGTCACGAAGGGAAATATGATGACGCGATTTCAGGGCATGTAGATAACAGTAACTATTTCATTCGTGATGGCAGAACAGAGAACAGCGTAGGGAACCAACTGAGCGTTAACGATTTTCAATCTTTGAAGTTGCCAATGCCTTTGCAGCGTAATGCAGATGGCTCATTCCAAACTGGTGATTTTCTGACAAAACAGTAAAAGGTTAAGGCGAAAAAAATGCCAGTCAGGGAAGCCTGGCTGGCATTTGTCTTTTCAAGCAGGTAGTTACATCGCTTTTCTGGTCAACTCGATAACGCGAAGTTTCGCGATCGCTTTAGCCAGTTCAGCAGAAGCCTGAGCGTAGTCCACATCACCGTGGGAACTGTGCATACGCTCTTCCGCTTTACGTTTCGCTTCAAGAGCTCGAGCTTCGTCGAGATCTTCGCCACGAATCGCGGTATCGGACAGCACAGTTACTGTGCCAGGCTGCACTTCCAAAACACCACCTGACAAGTAGATATACTCTTCTTGTCCATGCTGCTTCACGATGCGGATCATACCAGGCTTAATGGCGGTGAGTAGTGGAGCGTGGCCAGGATAAATACCCAGCTCGCCTTCAATACCCGTTACCTGGATCTTTTCGACCAGACCGGAGAACATTTGTTGCTCCGCGCTGACGACGTCCAGGTGGTAAGTCATTGCCATGTCACCCTCCGATTAAGGCGTTAAAGTTTTTTAGCTTTCTCAACAGCTTCGTCGATAGTGCCAACCATGTAGAACGCCTGCTCTGGCAGATGGTCATATTCGCCGTCCATGATGCCTTTAAAGCCACGGATAGTATCTTTCAGCGATACGAACTTGCCCGGAGAACCGGTAAAGACTTCTGCTACGAAGAATGGCTGAGACAAGAAGCGCTGGATCTTACGCGCACGAGCTACAACCAACTTATCTTCTTCAGAAAGTTCATCCATACCAAGAATGGCGATGATGTCTTTCAGCTCCTGGTAACGTTGCAGAATAGACTGCACGCCACGCGCGGTGTCGTAGTGTTCCTGACCAACAACCAGTGGATCTAACTGACGGCTGGTGGAATCCAGTGGATCTACCGCAGGATAGATACCCAGAGACGCGATGTTACGGCTCAGTACCACGGTTGCATCCAAGTGAGCAAAGGTGGTTGCTGGAGATGGGTCAGTCAAGTCATCCGCAGGTACGTATACCGCTTGAACAGAAGTGATAGAGCCAGTTTTGGTGGAGGTAATACGCTCCTGCAAAACACCCATCTCTTCTGCCAGAGTTGGCTGATAACCTACCGCAGATGGCATACGACCCAGCAGTGCAGATACTTCTGTACCGGCCAGGGTATAACGGTAAATGTTATCAACGAACAGCAGAACGTCACGACCTTCGTCACGGAACTTCTCAGCCATAGTCAGGCCGGTCAGTGCAACGCGCAGACGGTTACCTGGTGGCTCGTTCATCTGGCCATAAACCAGAGATACTTTGTCCAGAACGTTGGAGTCGGTCATTTCGTGGTAGAAGTCGTTACCCTCACGAGTACGCTCTCCCACACCTGCAAACACAGAGTAACCGGAGTGCTCGATCGCAATGTTACGAATAAGCTCCATCATGTTTACAGTTTTACCCACACCCGCACCACCGAACAGACCGACTTTACCGCCCTTAGCGAACGGGCAAATCAGGTCCATTACTTTGATGCCGGTTTCCAGCAGATCCTGGGAGCTAGCCAATTCTTCGTAGCTTGGAGCTGGACGGTGAATAGCCCAACGCTCTTCTTCACCGATATCGCCTTTCATGTCGATAGGTTCGCCCAGGACGTTCATGATACGGCCCAGAGTCGCTTTACCTACTGGCACTTCAATTGGGTGATCAAGGTTAGTCACTTCCAGACCGCGACGTAGGCCGTCAGAAGTCCCCATGGCGATAGTACGAACTACGCCACCACCCAGCTGTTGCTGAACTTCCAGCACCAGACGTTCTTTACCATTTGTAACCTCAAGAGCGTCGTACACTTTTGGTACGGCATCCTGAGGGAACTCGACGTCCACCACGGCGCCGATTACCTGGATAATCTTTCCAGTAGCCATCTCGAATCCTCTAAATACGTAAACCTGGTTATACCGCGGACGCGCCACCGACGATTTCGGTGAGTTCCTGAGTAATGCTGGCCTGACGAGCTTTGTTGTAAACCAACTGCAGCTCTTTAATCAGGCTGCCGCCATTGTCGGTAGCGGCTTTCATCGCCACCATTCGTGCGGCCTGCTCGCTGGCCAGGTTTTCTACGACGCCCTGATAAACCTGAGATTCCACATAACGGCGCAGCAAGGTGTCCAGCAGCGCTTTAGGATCAGGTTCATACAGATAATCCCAGGATTTCTTCTTCAACTCACTGTCTTCTGCTGGCGGTAACGGCAGCAGTTGGGTAAGGGTAGGAACCTGAGACATTGTGTTAATAAATTTGTTGCTGACAACATACAGCTTGTCCAGACGGCCTTCATCGTAGGCCTGCAACATCACCTTTACCGGGCCAATCAACTCGGAGACAGAAGGGTAATCACCCATACCTGTCACTTGGGCAACAATATTGCCACCTACAGAGTTGAAGAAAGAGGCACCTTTGGAGCCGATCATTGCGATTTCGCTCTGAACGCCTTTATCGGACCACTCTTTCATGTCAGCCAGTAGCTTTTTGAACAGGTTAGTGTTCAAGCCACCGCACAGACCACGGTCAGTAGACACCACCAGGTAGCCCACGCGTTTGACTTCGCGTTCATCCAGGTAAGGGTGTTTGTATTCAAGATTACCCAGAGCAAGGTGACCAATCACTTTACGCATCGTTGTTGCGTAAGGACGGCTGGCTGCCATGCGTTCCTGCGTTTTACGCATTTTGGACGCGGCGACCATTTCCATTGCTTTGGTGATCTTCTGCGTGTTCTGGACGCTTGCGATCTTACTACGTATCTCTTTTGCGCCGGCCATGAGCTTCTCCTCAATGCCTTGCGGCTTGTCCTAAGACAAGCCGCCAGACTTTACCAGGACTGAGTTGCTTTGAAGGAATCGAGGATGCCTTTCAGCTTGCCTTCGATTTCGTCGTTATAGCCACCAGATTGGTTGATTTCTTGCATCAGCGGAGCATGGTCACGGTCAACGTAAGCCAGCAGAGCGGCTTCGAAGCTACCGATTTTAGCCAGTTCCACATCTTCGAGGTAACCACGTTCAGCAGCGAACAGAACCAGAGACTGCTGCGCAACAGACATCGGCGCATATTGTTTCTGTTTCAGAAGCTCGGTCACTTTCTGACCGTGTGCCAGCTGTTTACGGGTCGCGTCGTCAAGGTCAGATGCAAACTGAGAGAACGCAGCCAGTTCACGATACTGTGCCAGAGCGGTACGGATACCACCGGACAGTTTTTTCATGATCTTGGTTTGAGCTGCACCACCAACACGAGATACGGAGATACCCGGGTTAACCGCAGGACGAATACCGGCGTTAAACAGAGTAGATTCCAGGAAGATCTGACCATCGGTAATCGAAATTACGTTAGTCGGAACGAACGCGGAAACGTCACCTGCTTGTGTTTCGATAATCGGCAGAGCCGTCAGAGAACCGGTTTTACCTTTCACTTCACCTTTGGTGAAAGCTTCAACGTATTCGACGTTTACACGCGCAGCACGTTCCAGCAGACGGGAGTGGAGGTAGAAAACGTCGCCCGGGAATGCTTCACGACCTGGTGGACGACGAAGCAGCAGGGAGATCTGGCGGTATGCAACAGCCTGTTTAGACAGGTCATCATATACGATCAGTGCATCTTCACCGCGGTCACGGAAGTATTCGCCCATTGCGCAACCAGCATACGGAGCCAGGTATTGCAGTGCAGCGGATTCAGAAGCAGTAGCAACAACCACGATGGTGTTAGCCAATGCGCCGTGTTCTTCCAGTTTACGAACCACGTTAGAAATAGTGGATGCTTTCTGGCCGATTGCAACGTAGATACATTTGATGCCGGAATCACGTTGGTTGATGATGGCATCGATCGCCAGCGCTGTTTTACCAGTCTGACGGTCACCGATGACCAGCTCACGCTGACCACGGCCAATTGGAATCATGGCATCAACCGACTTATAACCGGTCTGAACCGGTTGGTCTACGGATTGACGTTCGATTACGCCCGGAGCAATCGCTTCAACAGCAGAAAAGCCGTCGTGGTCCAGAGGACCTTTACCGTCGATTGGTGCACCCAAGGTGTTCACCACACGGCCCAGCAGGCCGCGGCCAACTGGTACTTCAAGAATACGGCCAGTACACTTAACTTTCATGCCTTCGGCAAGGTCAGCATACGGACCCATTACTACTGCACCCACAGAGTCGCGCTCGAGGTTCAGTGCAATAGCGTAACGGTTTCCCGGAAGGGAAATCATCTCACCCTGCATAACATCGGCCAGGCCATGTACGCGGATGATACCGTCACTTACAGAAACGATTGTACCTTCGTTGTGAGCCTCGCTCACAACACTGAACTGAGCAATGCGCTGCTTGATCAGTTCGCTGATTTCGGTGGAATTCAGTTGCATGCTCCAGTCCCCTTAAGACTGCAAGACGTCTGTCAGGCGATCAAGACGGCCGCGTACGCTACCATCTATGACCATATCACCCGCACGGATGATGACACCCGCCATTACAGACTTATCGATTTTGCAATTCAGCTTAACTTTGCGTGACAGACGTTTTTCCATCGCGGCGCTGATTTTCGAAAGCTGGGCTTCGTTTAACGCACTAGCAGAAGTCACTTCGACTTCAACCGTAGCCTCTTGGGCTGCACGCAGTTGAACGAATTGCTCAAGAACATCAGGGAGAACCTTCAAACGACCGTTTTCAGCCATCACCTTAATCAGGTTCTGGCCGTTGGCGTCTAACTGGTCACCACAAATAGAGATAAACGACTGAGAGAGCGTTTCCGGAGCAAAAGCGCCGGAAAGTAGCTCTGCCATTTGTTCGTTTTTAGTCACCTCGGCGGCGAAACTTAGCATAGATTGCCAGTTATCAACGCTCTGGTGTTCGACGGCAAAGTCAAAAGCTGCTTTGGCGTAGGGGCGAGCTACAGTTACAAATTCAGACATCAGCCCCTCCCTCCTTACAGTTCAGCGACCAGTTTATCAACGATGTCGCTGTTAGCAGCTTCATCTACGGAACGTTCAATGATCTTCTCGGCACCGGCAATCGCCAGCAGAGCCACATGCTTACGCAGTTCTTCACGAGCGCGTTTACGCTCTGCGTCGATTTCTGCCTGAGCCTGCGCAACGATTTTGTCACGTTCCTGCTCTGCCTCAGTTTTAGCGTCTTCAAGGATCTGTGAGCGGCGTTTGTTCGCTTGCTCGATGATCACCTGAGCTTCCGCTTTGGCTTTTTTCAGCTGGTCGGTCGCGTTGGCCTGTGCAAGGTCAAGGTCCTTTTTGGCACGTTCTGCAGAAGAGAGACCGTCAGCAATTTCTTGTTGACGCTTCTCGATGGCTGCCATTAATGGCGGCCATACGTACTTCATGCAGAACAGAACAAACAGGACAAACGCGATGGCCTGGCCGAGGATTGTTGCGTTAAGATTCACAGCACAATGCCTCTTTGTTAGTTAACGTTCTGATATTGCTTGATGAATTAAGCAATGCTTACTACGCGACGGCGAACATCACGTACAGACCCAGACCAACAGCGATCATCGGGATTGCATCCACCAGACCCATTACGATAAAGAACTGAGTACGCAGCAGAGGAATCAGATCAGGTTGACGCGCTGCGCCTTCCAGGAATTTTCCACCGAGGATGCCGATACCGATCGCCGCACCGATTGCCGCAAGGCCCATCATAATCGCGGCAGCCATGTACAGCAGATCCATATTCAGGTTTTCCATGACAGTCTCCAGTTTGTTTCAGTTAAAACGCAGTAGTGGTAAGTAAAATCAATGCTCTTCAGATGCCATCGAGAGATAGACAATCGTCAGAACCATGAAAATGAAGGCTTGCAGCGTAATGATCAGGATGTGGAAAATGGCCCAAGGCACATTCAGAATCCACTGTGACCACCACGGCAACAGACCAGCAATCAGAATGAAAATCAACTCACCGGCATACATGTTGCCGAACAGTCGCAGACCAAGTGATATAGGCTTGGACAGTAGGCTTACCCCTTCAAGGATTAAGTTGAATGGTATAAATGCCCAGTGATTGAACGGCTGCAGCGTCAGCTCTTTCGTGAAGCCGCCAATGCCTTTCATTTTGATGCTGTAGAACAGAATGAGGATGAATACGCCAAGCGCCATGGACAGGGTGATGTTCACGTCCGCAGACGGCACCACACGCAGAGCTGGCAGACCAAAGATATGCTCACCGATATACGGCAGCAAATCGATTGGCAGCAAGTCCATCATGTTCATCAGGAATACCCAAACGAAGATCGTCAGGGCCAGTGGAGCGATAACTTTGCTTTTGCCATGGTACATGTCTTTAACACTACCATGCACAAAGCCGATAACTAGCTCAACTGCTGTCTGAAGTTTCCCTGGTACACCACTGGTAGCATTTTTTGCCACCTTGCGGAAGATAACCAGGAACAAGAGACCCAGGACCACTGAGAAAAACATGGAGTCAATATTGAGCGTCCAGAAGGTGGCCGGGGGGTTATACGGATCCACCAGCGAGAAAGTACGCAGGTCCAACTGAAGGTTCATCAGATGGTGGCCTATATACTCCTGCGGTGTAGAGATTTCTCCTGCAGACATGATGCCTCTTACCCTTTGTTGTTAATTACAGCTGGTGCGAGTATCTGCACAACCAGCACCGAAACCCACGTCACAATAAGCGGCAACAATACCGCCTTAAAACCAGCTAACGCCACCACCAGTATGGTAAAGCTCGCAATCACCTTTAACACTTCGCCGATAGCGAAGGTCCAGGCCAAACGGCCTTTAGACGGTGTATGCACCTGGTGACGCCAGGCGAAATTCATAAATACTGCATTTGGCAGCCAAGCTGCCATGCCTCCGCCAAAAGCAGAAGCCCCCCACACGGGGTCTTTGAGGCAAAACAGCAATCCGATTGCTATCACTGCTAGAAGCTGAAGGAACAGAAGCTTACGAGCAACGTTTCTACTCAATAGCGACACTGACATGGCGTATCCTAACTCCTGCTCCCTTCGGGGTATGTCGCGTGTCGTATAAAACTTCCTTTACGACTCCGAGTCAAGCCTCAAAAAGCGAGCAAATTATACGGTGCGGCCCCGTGATTTCAAACAATAAGTAGCAAAAAGGTGAACAAATGTTTAAATATTTTCCTGTACCGTTATTTTTCAACTTTTGCTGAATGTCGCTAATTTTCCTGAAAACGGCAAATAACCGAAATACCCGCCTAATAAAGCGTGCACCAGATCACAAATCAAACATCTAACAGGCTTTGTGCATTTGTCTGTCTCTTAAAGTGCGAAACACAGATGTCTGATAAATAAGCTGATTATTGTCTACTCTATTTAAAACACCCTGAAACACACCAAAAACATTTCATTGACATTTTTACCAAGCTTTTAACATTAAGTTGAGTGAAAAATTCACACAATAATTAGCACGGTTATATTTTCACTATTGAACATGTTCAAGCTTAACAATAGACATCAAGTTAAAATCTAGGAGTGAAAAGGTTAAAGTATAGTTAAATGTAACCAGGGGTTTCATCCTTTTCCCTTGGTATTTTTAACCTTCTCGAAACAATCATTTCTCACTTTTTTTTGATAAATATTAAGTTTTGTTTGCCTTAATCATCACCAAATGTCGTTCACCATCGAGCTGTGGGACCTGCAAGCGAATCACTTCTTCAACGCTAAAGTTCTCAGGCAAGGTTGCAATCTCGTCATCAGGGCGTAAACCCTTAAGAGCATAGAAGCGACCGTTCTCCGCTGGCAAATGTTTACACCAAGTCACCATGTCCGTCATCGACGCAAAAGCACGGCTGATTACACCGTCAAATGGTGGTTCAGCAGGGAACTCTTCCACGCGACTTTGTACTGGAGTGATGTTCTCAAGGTGCAGCTCATGCTGAACCTGGCGTAAGAAGCGTACACGCTTACCCAGACTATCCAACAGCGTGAAATGCGAGTCAGGGCGCACAATTGCCAGAGGTATCCCCGGCAGACCGGGTCCTGTACCGACATCGATAAAACGCGAGCCTTGCAGATATGGCTCTACAACAATGCTGTCGAGAATATGGCGCACCAGCATGTCATCAGGATGACGTACTGAGGTCAGGTTATACGCTTTGTTCCACTTGTGGAGCAGTTCAACATAACCTATCAGCTGTTGTTTCTGGTTTTCTGGCAACGTAATGCCTGCACTATCCAGCAGGCGATTCAGTTTGTTAAGCACGGCGGTTTGTATCCATCAACATCAGTCAAAAAAAAGGCCAGGTAAACCCGGCCCTGAAATATGTTCATCAGGCGCTACGGCGTAGCAAACCTTGTTTCTTTAGCCAGACAAGCAAGATCGAAATCGCAGCCGGAGTGACTCCTGAAATGCGTGATGCTTGCCCAATCGAGACTGGTTTATGATCGTTAAGTTTAGCGATCACTTCGTTAGAAAGACCACTCACCTGCCGATAATCGAGAGTTGCAGGTAACAACGTATTTTCGTTACGTTGTTGTTTTTCAATCTCTTCTTGCTGGCGAACGATGTAACCTTCGTACTTGACCTGAATTTCTACCTGCTCTGCAGATTGTGGATCTTCAAGGCCCGGGGCGAAAACAGATAATTGCATCATCTCAGCATAGGTCATTTCTGGCCGACGCAGCAGATCTTCGCCATTTGCTTCACGCGACAACGGTGCGCTCAGTTTGGCATTCACTTCTTCGACACTTTCAGAATGCGGATGCAGCCAGATGTCTTTCAGACGTTGGCGTTCAAGCTCAATGCTTTCCAGTTTTTCGTTGAAGCGTGCCCAGCGTTCGTCGTCCACCAGTCCCAGTTCACGACCCGCTGCGGTTAAACGCAGATCAGCGTTATCTTCGCGCAGCATCAAACGGTATTCGGCACGCGAGGTAAACATGCGATACGGCTCTTTGGTACCGAGGGTGCAAAGATCGTCGACCAGTACACCCAGATAAGCTTGGGAGCGTGCAGGTGCCCAACCGTCTTTCTCGGCTGAGAAGCGTGCAGCATTGAGACCTGCTAACAAACCTTGCGCAGCGGCTTCTTCGTAACCGGTAGTGCCGTTAATTTGTCCGGCAAAGAACAAGCCCTGGATATATTTGCTTTCCAGTGTTGGCTTGAGATCACGAGGATCGAAGAAATCGTATTCGATAGCGTAGCCTGGTCGCACGATCTTGGCGTTTTCCATGCCTTGCATTGAACGGACGATTTGCATCTGTACGTCAAACGGCAGGCTGGTGGATATACCATTTGGGTAAATTTCGTTACTGGTTAGTCCTTCAGGCTCAAGGAAAATTTGATGCTGGTTACGGTCTGCAAAACGCATCACTTTGTCTTCGATGGACGGGCAGTAACGTGGCCCAATCCCTTCGATAACGCCTGCGTACATCGGGCTACGATCGAGATTTTTACGAATAACGTCGTGCGTTTTTTCGTTGGTGTGCGTGATGTAGCATGGTACTTGCGCAGGATGCTGATTAACGTTCCCCATGAACGAGAATACCGGCATTGGGGTATCACCATGTTGCTGGGCAAGGACACTGAAATCGATGGTGCGAGCGTCGATACGTGGAGGTGTGCCCGTTTTCAGGCGGCTGACACGCAGTGGCAGCTCACGCAGACGACGTGATAGCGAAATGGATGGCGGATCACCTGCACGGCCACCGCTGTAGTTATCCAGTCCGATATGAATTTTGCCATCCAGGAAGGTCCCTACGGTCAGTACCACAGACTTAGCGCGGAACTTCAGACCCATTTGTGTCACTGCACCGACAACGCGATCGTTCTCGACAATCAGATCTTCAACCGCTTGTTGGAAGATCATCAGATTCGGTTGGTTTTCCAGTGCTGTACGTACAGCCTGGCGATACAGCACTCGGTCAGCCTGAGCACGAGTTGCCCGTACTGCTGGCCCTTTGCTGGCGTTTAGTATCCTAAACTGGATACCTGCATGATCGATAGCCTTCGCCATCAAACCACCCAGAGCGTCCACTTCTTTAACCAGATGTCCCTTGCCAATACCGCCGATCGCAGGGTTACAAGACATTTGTCCTAGCGTGTCGATATTGTGTGTCAGAAGTAGGGTTTGTTGACCCATCCGTGCAGCGGCCATTGCAGCCTCGGTGCCTGCATGACCCCCGCCAATGATGATGACGTCAAAAGGATCTGGATAAAACATGGTACTGCCTCACGGTTTTGCAAATGGGGGATGAGTGACTCCCGGGGTTGGCGATTCTACTCAACTTTAGTCGATGGAGAAAGTCCCGGGATCTTTGGTAATTAAAAGAAGATCTTTTTTATTTAAAGATCTCTTTATTATGATCTCTTATTAGGATCGGCATGTTCTGTGGATAACCGATTTTATGCCAGAGAGATCAATTGATTAAGAAGGATCGTTAGCTGTGTACACCCAGTGATCCCAGAACGTATAAGCTGGGATCAAAAGCGGTAGTTATCCACAACTCAAAAAGTGTACAGCAGTTGTTATTGGGATAACTACTGGTTAACCCAAGCTTTTGAGCATAGTTATACACAAAAAAAAGTGGGATCTTTACAAATCCTGGAGCAAATTCTTCCATGATCCGACCCAAATTTCAGCTGGATCTTCAGGAATGTCGTGATCGAGGATGTTTACTTTCAATAAAGAGCCAACTCTTTTGGCGCCACATTCCGTCAGAAGGGTGTCCAGTTTCTCAATCGCACCGCAAAAAGTATCGTATTCACGGCTACCAATCCCGATAGCACCATAATGAAGAGCACTCAGATCTGGGCGTTCTTCATTTATAGCGTCAAAGAGAGGTTGAAGGTTATCAGGAAGATCTCCGGCTCCATGTGTAGAGGAGACAATCAGCCAAATTCCACTGGCGGGAAGATCTTCAAACAGGGGACCATGCAGCGTCTGGGTAGTAAAACCCGCTTCATCGAGCTTTTCAGCCAGATGTTCAGCGACATATTCGGCACTACCCAGGGTACTGCCGCTAATCAGAGTAACTTCTGTCATTGTGTCCCACCTTTTCGAAACGATGGGCATTGTACGCTGTGTAAGGCCTGCGATCTACCTGTGGATAATATGGGTATTAAAAATAACCGTCATGGCTTGATGGTACGCATGATCGGGTTCTGAAGGGAGATCAGTGTTTCGGTGGACTGAATTTCATCAATTGTTTGGATCTTGTTGATAAGTACCTGTTGAAGGGCGTCTATCGATCGACACATCACCTTAATAAAGATGCTGTAGTGGCCAGTGGTGTAATACGCCTCGGTGACCTCTTCCAGACTTTCGAGTTTGGCCAGCGCAGAAGGGTAATCTTTGGCACTTTTTAAAATGATGCCGATAAAGCAGCAAACGTCGTATCCCAACCGCTTAGGACTGATGTCAATTCGTGCACCGGTAATGATCCCCGCCTGCTTCATTTTCTCAACACGCACGTGAATAGTGCCTGGACTTACACCGAATTGTTTAGCCAGTTCTGCATAAGCGGTACGGGCATTTTCCATTAATGCGTCAAGAATGCCGCGATCGAGATTGTCGATCTGATAATTATCCATCACTTTTTCCTATGATTAGTAACGATACTTCAGATTTTATAGCCTTAAATTAGTCGATTGAAAACCAGTAAGGCTTTTTTGTTGTTGATTATTGAATGTTATGCCGTGTTTGTTGCTTAATCATCGTCAGTAAAACAACACAATAAAGAGAAAACCATGAAAACTGCCTACATCGCTAAACAACGCCAGATAAGTTTTGTTAAGTCCCATTTCTCCCGTCAACTGGAAGAAAAGCTTGGTCTGATGGAAGTCCAGGCTCCGATTCTCAGCCGTGTGGGTGATGGTACTCAGGATAATTTGTCTGGTTGCGAGAAAGCGGTGCAAGTGAAGGTGAAATCATTGCCTGAAGCGCAGTTTGAAGTGGTGCATTCGCTGGCCAAATGGAAAAGAAAAACACTCGGCCAGCACGACTTCAGCGCGGGCGAAGGGCTTTACACGCACATGAAAGCTCTGCGCCCCGATGAAGACCGTTTGACGCCTATTCACTCTGTGTATGTCGATCAGTGGGATTGGGAGCGCGTAATGGGTGAGGGGGAACGTCATCTCGGGACGCTAAAGCAAACTGTAGAAAGCATCTGGGCTGCAATGAAAGCCACGGAAGCCGCAGTCAGCGAGCAGTACGGTTTGACCTGTTTCCTGCCTGAACAAATTCACTTTGTTCATAGTGAAGAATTGCAGCAGCGTTTCCCGGACCTTGATGCAAAAGGTCGTGAACGTGCCATCGCTAAAGAACTGGGGGCTGTTTTCCTGATTGGCATTGGCGGTAAGCTGGCGGACGGGAAACGTCATGACGTTCGTGCGCCGGATTACGATGACTGGTCAACTCGCAGCTTGGGTGATTTCAAAGGTTTGAACGGCGATATTATGGTGTGGAACCCTATTCTGGAAGACGCCTTTGAGCTTTCTTCTATGGGGATCCGCGTCGACGCTGAAACGCTAAAACGCCAGCTGGCTGTGACGGGTGATGATGATCGTCTGCAACTCGAATGGCATCAGTCACTGCTGAAAGGTGAAATGCCGCAAACTATCGGTGGTGGCATCGGTCAATCTCGTTTAGTTATGCTGATGTTGCAACAGCCACATATTGGCCAGGTTCAGTGCGGCGTATGGCCTGCAGAACTTCACGCTAAAGTGGATTCATTGCTGTAAGTGATTAACGCCGCCAGCGACGTAGCAGGCGGCTACGCATCCCGGTATCAAAGCGCCAGATATGGTCGAAAATGCGCATGATGCCGGGTTTGCCATGTGTCGACATCGCCACCGCATGGAAACGATGTTGATGAATACGTTGTAGATCCTTTACCTTCGTCACGACCTCGTCAGGCAATCGCTGGGCGATAAAGTCGGAAATGACCACCGCATCAGCATCAAACCATTCACTACCCTGCATTTTTTCTGCAATCGCCCGGAAGCAACTGGCAAGATCAGTGCCTCCACGAAAACGCTGGCTCAGAAAGCGGATCGCTTGCTCGATACCATCCGCGCCACACACTTCGTAGCGCACCACTTCGCTGGAAAACAGCATGATGAAACAGCGGCGGTTATCTGCCAACGCAACACGCATTAGTGCCAGACAAAAGGCTTTGGCGCACTGTTCATTAAAGCCACCCATTGAACCAGACGTATCGACGCAAACAATAAACGGCCCGCGGGGCTGTTCATCAAAATCCTGGTGAACAACGGGACGCTCGACGACTTTTTCGCGCCATGAATCGCCATGTAATCTGTAAGTCAGCAGCTGTTTTTCCACCAGCCGACGGTAGAACTCAAATTCCAGTTCGCTGATGCCAAGCGTTGCTAACTCAGGCGGCAGCAAACGTAAGATGTCATCACTACGCTGGAGGCCATCAACCTGTTCAGGAACGGTGGCGGGCTCGCGTACCAGCATGCGCCAGGTTTCAGTCGGTGCATCTTTTCTCGGTACGGCTTTGGCCTCTTTGGAGCGGCCAAGTTGTTCTGCAAGTCTGAGTAATTCCGGCTGACTGGCAAGAAACTCACCGTATTGGACGATGAGCTGATAATCACCCCGTTTAAGCGAACTGGCGCTCATATCCCAAAGCCGCCCCGCTGCGTTATCGCTATCGACCAGTACCGGCTCAAGTTGGCCGCTTAATGCCAGGCGCTGTTGCACTTCAGCCAGCAACTGATCACGCTCGTCTTCCAGCAACTCTTGGTTAAGTGATGTGGTCTGAACCACCAGGCTCAAGCGCCAGCGTTGCAGAAATAGTGTGTGTTGCGCAGGCGTCAGATGAGGCATCTCCGTTACCAGCGTTTGTGCTTGCCCGTAAAAGGGTGAATCGACACTTTTCAGTAGCAGTAAAATTTCGGGAAGTTTTACGGATAACTGACTGGTGGTGAGTAATTGGCTTTCTTGATAGCACAATACTTCGCGAGCCAGTTCTTGCGGCACGTTCGTGTCACGCAAGCGCGCTTTGAGTAATTCTCGCCAGCGCGGTATATCTTTGAGCACTGCATTTTTCAGGCGCGGGAATTTCTCAAAAAACACGGCTAACTGCGGTGCCGCCAGCAGCGTGATAATAATCTCTTCAATTAATCCACCCTCGCTAATCGCGAGGATGAGATCGAGTGCCTCAACGCTGAGCATTAGTGCCGCGCCTGTTTAATTTGTTCTGCAACGTCTCGCAGGCTGGCTTCGATCTTTCCGAGCCATTCGTTGTGGATAAACAGACATTTTTGTTGATCGTTAAAACGTTCATGTTGCTGGTGGAGGGTCTCTTCCAGGGCGTCGAATTGCTGTTTGATCTCCTCTGGTATCCCTTGTTGCTGCTTACCGGGCATCACCAACCGCGTGCCTTGCAAGCTGACGTCACGCAGAACCAGATGATGGCTGGAGTCGACTTCCATATTCAGTACTTGGGCAAAACCGATGCCATTGAGTTTACCGCGCAGTTCTCCTCCCTTTAGTAACCATAGCGCACAGGCTTCGCGGGAAATAGACACGTGGATAACTTCGATATCGTGCAGTTTCAGCGGTTGCTGCAGCAATAATGTCAGAGTTTCTCCCGCAAGATAATCAGGTAACTGGTACTGCGGACGGCGAGTAAACATCCCGCCCTGTTTGGTGACAGTGATGGCTTCGCGGTCGCTATGTTGCTGTTGTAACTGAATACGGCGCTGCACGATGGCTCCCAATTTACCGATCATGGCATGTTGCTGCCACGCGTGTCCGGTCATCAATATTTCAAGCTGTTGTTGCATCAGATTCATCGCCGCAGTGTCATGCCACAGGCAATCTTTAAGCAAGATCAAATCAATTGGAGCGACGGCGTTTCGGCCACTAAAGAAGGCGCTGGCTTGCAGCAGGCGAATAGCTTTCTTCCAGCGTCGGTCAGAAACATAAGGTGCGCCAGAGGCATTCTCGAGTTGCTGGCGTAAGGTGAAGATCAGCTCAAAGACGTTATCTGGCAGCGCAACGGTGCCAATTTCCTTCTGCCATTTGAAATACTCATCATCGGTGATTTGCAGGCTCTCTGGCACCGGATTGTCGTTTTCATCATGTTGACTGATGAGCATTGAGCGAAAATTACCTTTGTCCTGCACTTTGTCGAGCCACAGACGAATGAGCATACGGTCATACAATGCTTCCAGGCTGCTGTCTGCTTCCGGCAGTTCGTTGGATGCTGCCACCAGCAAACGCATTGGGATTTTTTCTTCGCTCGCGCCATTGCGAAAACGACGTTCATTTATGGCGGTTAGCAGGGTATTCAGGATGGCAGGGCCCGCTTTCCAGATTTCATCGAGAAAGACGATTTCAGCTTCTGGCAGATAACCCGCAGTCAGACGCTCGTAGCGGCCTTCATCTTTTAAAGCCTGAATCGACAATGGCCCAAACACTTCTTCAGGTGTGGAGAAGCGTGTCATCAGGTATTCAAAAGCGCGAGCATGCTGGAAAGCAAACTTCAAACGGCGCGCAATCAAACTCTTGGCAATCCCCGGAGGGCCAAGCAAAAATACGCTTTCACCACTCAGTGCTGCCAACAGGCAAAGACGCACCGCGTGGCTTCGTTCAAACAATCCTTTTTCCAGAGCCTGGCTAAGTCGTGAAATTCTTTCAGCCAATAAATGTGATTGAGCCATAATTAGCGTTGCATCCTTACGCGGTTATCACTAAGCGAAAAAGCGAGTATATCGTTCATCTGTATTATCGTTAATGGATTGATGAACGGCTTTTTTTCCCCTGACATAAGTTAAGCCTGTTGTATTTAGGGGTACGATTTACTTCATTATCGTGCATACTGTGCGCCTTTTTGTGGGCCAAGGGATTAAGCACACGCTTTCGGGATTCCAACAAAAGATTAGTCTATGAGCGCTGATAATAAACAATCATTGCCTGCAATAACGCTGGCTGCAATTGGGGTAGTGTACGGCGATATCGGTACTAGCCCGCTTTATACCCTTCGTGAATGTCTGTCTGGTCAATTTGGATTTGGTGTTGAACGTGACGCCGTATTTGGCTTTTTGTCTTTGATTTTCTGGCTATTGATTTTAGTCGTTTCTGTTAAATATCTGACCTTTGTTATGCGTGCTGATAACGCCGGTGAAGGCGGTATTTTGACGCTAATGTCTTTGGCTGGGCGTCATACCTCGGCGAGAATGACGTCGGTGCTGGTGATCATGGGATTGATCGGCGGCAGCTTCTTCTATGGGGAGGTGGTCATCACGCCGGCAATATCGGTTATGTCTGCCATCGAAGGGCTTGAGATAGCCGCGCCGCAGCTCGACGCCTATATCGTTCCGCTCTCTATCGTCGTATTGACGTTGCTGTTTATGATTCAGAAACACGGCACGGGGATGGTGGGTAAACTGTTTGCTCCGGTGATGCTGCTGTGGTTCCTGGTGCTGGCGGTGTTAGGCGCACGCAGTATTATTGCCAACCCGGAAGTGCTTCATGCGATGAATCCTGCGTGGGCGGTGCATTTCTTCCTGGAATATAAAACGGTTTCGTTCTTTGCGCTTGGCGCGGTTGTGCTTTCTATAACGGGTGTTGAAGCGTTGTATGCGGATATGGGGCACTTCGGTAAATTCCCGATTCGTATTGCATGGTTCGCTGTGGTCCTGCCTTCTCTGGTGCTGAACTACTTCGGCCAGGGGGCGTTACTGCTGAAAACGCCTGAAGCTATCAAGAACCCGTTCTTCTTGCTGGCGCCTGACTGGGCGCTAATACCGCTGATGATTCTGGCAACACTGGCGACAGTTATCGCCTCTCAGGCCGTTATCTCTGGAGTCTTCTCATTGACTCGTCAGGCGGTGCGTCTGGGGTATTTGTCGCCAATGCGCATCATCCACACCTCGGAAATGGAGTCCGGGCAGATATACGTTCCAGCAATTAACTGGATACTTTATATCTCTGTGGTGATTGTGATTGTTAGCTTTGAGCATTCGAGCAATCTGGCGGCGGCATATGGTATTGCGGTTACCGGCACGATGGTGCTGACGTCAATCCTCTCTTGCACCGTGGCTCGTAAAAACTGGCACTGGAACAAGATTGCGGTCTTGCTTATGGGGGCTGGGTTCCTGTTTATTGATATCCCGCTGTTCTCCGCCAACGCCGTTAAAATCTTCTCTGGGGGTTGGTTGCCGCTCTGCCTGGCACTCGTCATGTTCATTATCATGACCACCTGGAAAAGCGAGCGTTTCCGTCTGCTGCGTCGTATGCATGAACATGGAAACTCACTGGAAGCGATGATTGCCTCATTGGAAAAATCGCCGCCAGTCCGCGTGCCGGGGACCGCTGTTTATATGTCTCGCGCGCTTAACGTGATTCCATTTGCGATGCTGCACAACCTCAAACACAACAAAGTGTTGCATGAGAGGGTGGTGCTGTTGACGCTGCGAACAGAAGATGCGCCGTACGTTCATAATGTGAAACGCGTTTCTATTGAGCAATTGTCGCCAACCTTCTGGCGAGTGGTGGCAAGTTACGGCTGGCGTGAAACGCCAAATGTGGAAGAGGTATTCCACCGCTGTGGTTTGGAAGGGCTAAGTTGCCGAATGATGGAGACGTCGTTCTTTATGTCACATGAGTCGCTGATTATCGGCAAGCGTCCGTTGCTTCTGCGTTTGCGTGGCAAGTTATTCCTTGCGCTGCAACGCAACGCCCTACGAGCACCTGATCAATTCGAAATCCCGCCAAACCGGGTTATTGAGTTAGGGACTCAGGTCGAGATTTAACGCTAACGCCTCTTCAATCGAAGGGGCGTTTTTTTGTATAGATACCCGTGGCGACTACCGGGTTTGGCGTCCCTCCAGGAACCCAATTCCGGCACTTCCACCCAATAACGTGCGCTCGTGATTTATTGTGGTTGTGCACGCTCTCATTTCACCGCTTGTGAAACTGATGAGCGAAACGTTTCGATGACGATCACATTTTCATCACTTCATAGTTGTTTTATCCCCTCTTCTTTTCCTACACTTTACACTAGCGAAACGTTTCGCTAGTGGAGTAAGAAAATGAAAAAAGGCACTGTTCTCAACGCTGATATCTCGTCCGTTATTTCCCGTCTTGGCCACACCGACACGCTGGTGATTGCCGATGCCGGGTTGCCCATTCCACGCAATACACCGCGTATAGATTTGGCTCTGACTCACGGCGTACCTGGCTTTATGCAGGTTGTTGAAGTCGTAACACAAGAGATGCAAGTTGAAGCAGCGATCCTTGCTCAGGAAATCCAACAACATAATCCAGAGCTCCACGAAACGTTGCTCAAGTACATCGAGCAACTGCAACAACACCAGGGAAACACCATTTCTATTCGTTACATCAGTCATGAACTGTTCAAGCAGCACACCGCTGATGCACATGCGGTCATTCGCAGCGGGGAGTGTTCCCCGTACGCGAATATCATTCTCTGTGCTGGCGTAACTTTCTGAGGCCGGCATGGAACCCTTACTGCAATTAAAAGGGATCGATAAATCGTTCCCAGGCGTAAAAGCCCTTTCAGGTGCTGCGTTGAACGTCTACTCAGGGCGCGTGATGGCGCTGGTGGGTGAAAATGGCGCGGGTAAGTCCACCATGATGAAAGTCCTGACCGGCATTTACCAACGTGATGCGGGTTCGCTGTTATGGCTTGGCAAAGAAACCACTTTTAATGGCCCGAAATCCTCACAGGAAGCGGGCATCGGTATTATTCACCAGGAACTCAACCTGATTCCGCAACTCAGCATTGCGGAAAACATTTTCCTTGGCCGTGAATTTGTTGGCCGTTTTGGCAAGATTGACTGGACGAAAATGTACGCTGAAGCAGACAAGCTGCTGGCGAAACTGAACCTGCGCTTTACCAGCCAGAAGCTGGTGGGCGACTTGTCGATTGGCGATCAGCAAATGGTCGAAATCGCCAAGGTGCTGAGCTTCGAGTCAAAAGTCATCGTGATGGACGAACCGACCGATGCGCTGACCGATACTGAAACCGATTCTCTGTTCCGCGTTATCCGTGAGCTAAAAGCACAGGGGCGCGGCATTGTTTATATCTCCCATCGTATGAAAGAGATTTTCGAGATTTGCGATGATGTGACTGTCTTCCGCGATGGGCAGTTTATTGCCGAACGCGAAGTGGTGACGCTGACCGAAGATACGCTTATCGAGATGATGGTCGGGCGTAAACTGGAAGAGCAATATCCTCGTCTGGATAAACAACCTGGCGAAATCCTTCTGCAGGTAGATAACCTTTCCGGCCCTGGCGTACATGACGTGAGTTTCACTCTGCGCAAAGGTGAAATTCTTGGGGTTGCCGGTTTGATGGGCGCGGGTCGCACTGAATTAATGAAAGTGCTCTACGGCGCGCTGCCGCGTACCGGTGGTTATGTGGCACTCGATGGTCGCGAAGTTGTGACGCGTTCGCCGCAAGACGGCCTGGCAAACGGCATCGTTTATATTTCTGAAGACCGTAAGCGTGACGGACTGGTGCTTGGCATGTCAGTTAAAGAAAACATGTCGCTGACTGCTCTACGCTATTTCAGCCACAATGGCGGCAGCCTGAAGCACAAAGATGAGCAACAGGCTGTACAAGACTTTATCCGTTTGTTCAACGTCAAAACTCCATCAATGGAACAACCTATCGGCCTGCTTTCTGGCGGTAATCAGCAAAAAGTGGCGATTGCCCGTGGCCTGATGACGCGCCCCAAAGTGCTGATTCTTGATGAGCCCACTCGCGGCGTTGATGTCGGGGCGAAAAAAGAAATTTATCAGTTAATCAACCAGTTCAAAGCCGATGGGTTAAGCATCATTCTGGTGTCGTCTGAAATGCCGGAAGTTCTCGGGATGAGTGACCGGATTATGGTGATGCATGAAGGGCATCACGGCGGGGAGTTTACCCGTGAAGAAGCCACTCAAGAGATATTAATGGCGGCGGCCGTCGGCAAGCTAAATCGTGTGAATCAGGAGTCTGTAAAATGAGTACCCAGTCTATTCCTACCCGTCGCTGGTTCACGAAAGCGTGGTTGCTTGATCAAAAATCGCTGATCGCTCTGTTAGTGCTGATTGCGATTGTCTCGAGCCTTAGCCCGAACTTTTTCACCGTTAATAACCTGTTCAATATCCTGCAGCAGACCTCCGTGAACGCCATTATGGCGGTGGGGATGACACTGGTCATTCTCACTTCCGGGATTGACCTGTCCGTCGGTTCATTACTGGCGCTGACCGGAGCGGTAGCGGCTTCGATTGTGGGCTTAGAAGTCAATGCGCTGGTGGCTGTTGCTGGGGCACTGGCGTTGGGTGCGGGTATCGGTGCGGTGACGGGAGTCATTGTTGCTAAAGGGCGAGTGCAGGCGTTTATCGCGACATTAGTGATGATGCTTTTGCTGCGCGGTGTCACCATGGTTTATACCAATGGCAGCCCGGTAAATACTGGATTCTCTGATAACGCCGATCTCTTTGGCTGGTTTGGTATTGGCCGTCCGTTGGGGATCCCAACGCCAGTGTGGATTATGGGCGTTGTGTTCCTGGCCGCGTGGTACATGCTGCACCACACGCGTTTGGGTCGTTATATCTACGCGCTGGGTGGTAACGAAGCGGCAACACGTTTGTCAGGCATTAGCGTAAACAAAGTCAAAATTATCGTTTATTCACTGTGTGGTCTGCTGGCGTCTTTGGCTGGGATCATCGAAGTGGCGCGTCTTTCTTCCGCACAACCAATGGCAGGCACGGGCTATGAGCTGGACGCTATCGCGGCGGTAGTTCTGGGCGGTACAAGCCTTGCGGGCGGCAAAGGGCGCATTGTCGGGACGCTGATCGGTGCGCTGATCCTCGGCTTCCTGAACAATGGATTGAATTTATTAGGTGTTTCTTCTTATTACCAGATGATCGTCAAAGCAGTGGTTATTTTACTGGCGGTGCTGGTGGACAACAAAAAGCAGTAACAATCATAACCCTACAGGACATCTGAATATGAATATGAAAAAACTGGCTATCTTGGTTTCCGCTGTTGCATTGAGCGCCACTGTTAGCGCAAACGCGATGGCTAAAGACACTATTGCGCTGGTTGTCTCGACTCTGAATAACCCGTTCTTCGTTTCACTGAAAGACGGCGCGCAAAAGGAAGCGGACAAACTGGGATACAACCTGATTGTGCTGGATTCACAAAACAACCCGGCGAAAGAGTTAGCGAACGTGCAAGACCTGACCGTTCGTGGCACCAAACTGATGCTTATCAACCCAACCGACTCCGATGCGGTGGGCAATGCGGTGAAAATGGCAAACCAGGCTAAAATCCCTGTGATTACACTCGACCGTATGGCGAATCAGGGCACCGTGGTCAGTCACATCGCTTCTGATAACGTTGCTGGCGGAAAAATGGCGGGTGACTTCATCGCTAAAAAACTGGGTGAAGGCGCGAAAGTTATCGAACTGCAAGGTATCGCTGGTGCGTCTGCTGCGCGTGAACGTGGCGAAGGTTTCAAACAAGCGACTGCTGCGCACAAGTTTACTGTTCTGGCGAGCCAGCCTGCTGACTTCGACCGTACGAAAGGCCTGAACGTTATGCAGAACTTGCTGACTGCGCATCCTGAGGTGCAGGCGGTATTTGCTCAGAACGACGAAATGGCGCTGGGCGCACTGCGTGCACTGCAAACTGCCGGTAAATCCGACGTTCTGGTGGTTGGCTTCGATGGAACCGATGATGGCGTGAAAGCAGTAGAAGGCGGCAAACTGGGGGCGACAGTGGCCCAGATGGCTGACCAGATTGGTGTTATCGGTGTACAAACCGCAGATAAAGTATTGAAAGGCGAGAAAGTCGACTCCAAGATCCCGGTTGAGTTGAAGCTGGTTACTAAATAAGACGACATAAGAAAAGTAGGGCATCGCGCCACTCACTCATCGGGAGTGGCGCACTTAACTGGACATAAAAATGAAAACGAAAGGCAATCTCGTCGTCCTTGGCAGCATTAACGCTGACCATATCCTTAACCTCGAACATTTTCCGACGCCGGGTGAAACCGTTACAGGGCAAGAGTATCAGGTGGCGTTCGGTGGAAAGGGTGCGAACCAGGCAGTTGCTGCCGGGCGTAGCGGCGCAGACATTGCTTTTATTGCGTGTGTTGGCGACGACGACACGGGAAGTTGCGTTTGCAAACAACTGGCGAGTGACAAAATCGATACCTCCCCGATTAGCACGATTAAAGGTGCTTCAACCGGAGTTGCGCTGATATTCGTGAATGGTGCGGGGGAAAACGTAATTGGCATTCACGCCGGTGCAAACGGGGCATTAACACCGGCGCTGGTGGCAGAACAGAATCAGAAAATCGCTGAAGCTTCAGTGCTTTTAATGCAGCTTGAGTCACCACTGGAAAGTGTGCTGGCTGCGGCTAAAATTGCCCATAAAAATCAAACCAAAGTTGTGCTCAATCCTGCTCCAGCTTGTGAGTTATCCGATGAATTGCTCGGGCTGGTGGATATGATCACCCCGAACGAAACCGAGGCCGAAAAGCTCACTGGCGTTCGTGTTGAAAATGATGATGACGCGGCGGTTGCTGCTCAGGCACTGCATGCGAAAGGTATCGAAACCGTCATTATTACGCTCGGTAGCCGTGGCGTTTGGCTGAGTGAAAACGGCAAAGGGCAGCGTGTTGCTGGTTTTAAGGTCAAAGCCGTGGATACTATTGCTGCAGGCGACACCTTTAATGGTGCGTTGGTCACCGCATTGCTGGAAGAAAAGCCGATGGCTGATGCCATTCGTTTTGCTCATGCTGCGGCTGCTATTGCCGTGACGCGTAAAGGTGCACAGCCTTCCGTGCCGTGGCGTCATGAAATCGACGATTTTTTGCAGCAGCAAGGATAATCATGACCACCATGAAAGACGTTGCGAAAATGGCGGGAGTGTCGACTTCAACGGTTTCGCACGTCATTAATAACAATCGTTTCGTGAGTGATGCTATTCGCGCTAAGGTCGATGCGGCAATCAAAACGCTCAACTATGCACCTTCTGCACTGGCGCGTAGTCTCAAGCTTAATCAAACGCACACTATCGGGATGTTAATCACCGCTAGTAGTAACCCGTTTTATTCAGAGCTGGTGCGCGGTGTTGAACGCAGTTGTTTTGAGCGTGGTTACAGTCTGGTGTTGTGTAACACCGAGGGTGATGAGCAGCGCATGAACCGCAATCTGGAAACGCTGCTGCAAAAGCGTGTTGATGGTTTATTGCTGCTGTGCACCGAAACACATCTTCCTTCGCCCGACATTATGAGCCGTTATCCTTCTATTCCTACCGTCATGATGGACTGGTCGCCGTTTGAAGGCGAAAGTGATGTCATTCAGGACAACTCTTTATTAGGTGGCGAAAGGGCGACGCAACATCTTATTGATAAAGGCTATACCCGCATCGCCTGCATTACCGGGCCGCAGGATAAAACACCCGCGCGGTTGCGGCTCGAAGGTTATAGAAATGCCATGAATCGCGCAGGGCTTGCTGTCCATGAAGGCTTCGAAATCATCGGTGACTTTGAGTTTCAGGGCGGCTTCACGGCCATGAAATCACTTCTTGAGCTGGAACAGCCACCGCATGCGGTATTCACGGGCAACGATGCGATGGCTGTTGGCGCTTATCAGGCGTTGTATCAAGCAGGTTTGAAGGTTCCGCAAGATATGGCGGTTGTCGGCTATGACGATATAGAACTTGCGCGTTATATGACGCCGCCACTCACGACCATTCATCAACCTAAAGATGAGTTGGGTGAGTTGGCCGTGGATGTACTGATCCATCGCATGGCGCAACCCACTCTGGAACAACAGCGCTTGTTGCTGACACCTGAGCTGGTAGAGCGCGGTTCCGTCTAGCGTTTTATCATGTGTCGCCCATCTTTCGGGCGTAACAGCAAGAATACCAGAGCTGAAACCAACGTCACTGCGCCCATAGTCAGGAATGTGTACTGGAATTGCTCGACAGTATTAATGCTTTCGATACCTTCATAGAGCCTGAGCACCGCGGC
This sequence comes from Buttiauxella sp., assembly GCF_035271705.1. Lineage (GTDB taxonomy): Bacteria > Pseudomonadota > Gammaproteobacteria > Enterobacterales > Enterobacteriaceae > Buttiauxella. The sequence goes on along the minus strand of NZ_DATERI010000150.1, from coordinate 2,846 downwards.
ACTCACCGCAACCCCAAGACTAATTGCCAACTGCTGCGTTACGGCCAGAACGCTATTGCCGCTACTGGCGTTTTCATCGGTGAGATCAGCCAGTGTGATGGTATTCATTGCGGTGAATTGCGTGGACATCGCCATCCCCAGAATAAACAGCGGTAAAATGAGTAGCCATATTTCCATCCCCGGCGACTGTAATGAGAATTGCCCAATCAGCAAGCCGATGACCAGCGTGACTCCCACCAGTGTTTTCCGATAGCCCAGCCGGCGTAATACTTGCGTAACGGTCGATTTCGCCAGTAGTGATCCCATGGCTGTGGGCGCCATCATGCATCCCGCGATCAACGCTGAATAGCCAAATCCGACTTGTAGCATTAAAGGCATAAGGAAGGAGACGCAGCCAGTTCCCAGACGCGAGGCGAGATTCCCGGTGATGCCAATAGAGAACGTTCTGGTGCGAAACATCGGTAGCGCGATAAGTGGCGTTGGGTGGCGACGGGCATGCCAGATATAAACAGCTAATAGAAGAAGCCCGCTGATGATAACCAGAATGCCTATATAGCTGGCAACAATGCGTTCGCCGAATAATTCCATTCCACTCGAAATACACACCAGACTCAAACCAAACAACAGAAAGCCAGTTATATCGAACCCACGATGCGGAGTCGTAAAGTTCGGCATGTACTTACGGGCGTAGATAAGCCCAAGAATACCTATCGGTATGTTAATGAGGAAAATCCAGTGCCAACTTGCCCATGTCACTAAAACACCACCAAGAAGCGGACCTAAGATGGGGCCGACCAGTCCAGGCATGGTGACGAAATTTAAAACGGGCAGTAATTCACTGCGCGGATAAGCACGTATTAACGCTAACCGTGCGACCGGCATCATCATCGCCCCACCTATTCCCTGTATTACACGGAAGACAACCAACTCGCCGAGTGAATTGGACATCGCGCAGGCGAACGAGCCGAGAGTAAAGATAGATACCGCGACCATAAACACGCGTCGTGTGCCAAAACGGTCGGCTAGCCAACCGCTGACGGGAATTAGCATGGCTACGGTAAGGGTGTAACTGATGATCGCGGATTGCATTGCCAGTGGCGAACGGCCAAGGCTATGGGCAATTGCGGGTAACGCGGTGTTTAGAATTGTGGCATCCAGCGCCTGCATAAAGAAGGCCATCGCCGCTATCCACGGTAACCCGGCCATACTGCGAGCTGTTTTAGTCATTTTTGTCCTGATGTTTTAAGGCGCGCAGGAGAAAGTGAGGCTTTACCCGTGTTCGAAGGGTTCTTTTAATAGTGCCTGGCCTGCGACTAACGCGGCTTGGCTGTCACCCTGGGTAATGGCATCAACGATTGCCTGGTGCAAATCGAGCTTGATAACTTCTTTATCGGTTATGGCGGTGAAGTAATTGTAATAAATAGAACGGAATAAGTTAGCGAAAGAACAAAGGAAAGGGTTACCACTCATTGCATAAATTTCCTCGTGGTAGGCCATATCGACTTCTATCCAACGTTGACGGTCAAATGAGCCTTTCAATTTAACCATCTCTGCCATCCTCTCGTTGAGGAAGGCTTTCTGCTCACGTGTACCATTTATCGCGGCTAAGGCGCAGGCTTGGGGTTCCAGGCTATTACGCATAATAAGGAAGTAATCCACCACATCGTTAAAGTTCTCTTCTGTCATCCACCAAGTGAGTAGTTCCTTATCAAGGAAGTTCCAGTGGGCGCGTGGCATAACGCGAGTCCCGATGCGGGGACGAGGTAAAACCATTCCTTTTGCTGTTAATGTCTTTACTGCTTCTCGTACAGCTGTGCGGCTTACCCCGAAGAGTTCACCTAATTCAATTTCACCAGGCAAGATGCTTCCCGCTTCATACTCGCCTTTGAGAATGCGTTGAGCGAGTTTTTCCGCAAGAACATAGGAAAGGTTCTTTTGAGCTGCGAGTTTTTGAGCAGAGAGAGACATAAATGCAATTCCTTTAGCGTTGTTTCTATTAGTAGTATGCCACCAGGTCTCCTTTTCTGATGCTTAAAACAGCATTTATCCCGCGTTACACGCCTTTTGCAGTGCTTTTGGCGAAAAAAAAGACGCTTGGTAATCTTTTTGCAATAAACACTTGTCAGCTTCCAGAAAATCCCTATACTGCGCCTCCACTGACACGGCACAACGGCTTACAAACCGGCTTGTCAGCCAGATGAAAAGCGAAAATAAACGCTTGACTCTGAATGAGGAACGCGTAGTATACGCCACCTCGAGTTAGCAAGCGAAAGCGGCCAACTCACTGCTCTTTAATAATTTATCAGACAATCTGTGTGGGCACTCGCAGGATTGATATCTCAGATACCTTCGGGTATCAAAAAAATATCAAGTCTTGAAGAGTGACCAAGCAGTAATTCATTTAGTTGAATTATTACGAAAGTTAATTTTTGAGCACCGCTTCACGAGTTGAAGCAAATCAAGCTTTTAATTGAAGAGTTTGATCATGGCTCAGATTGAACGCTGGCGGCAGGCCTAACACATGCAAGTCGAGCGGTAGCACAGGAGAGCTTGCTCTCTGGGTGACGAGCGGCGGACGGGTGAGTAATGTCTGGGAAACTGCCTGATGGAGGGGGATAACTACTGGAAACGGTAGCTAATACCGCATAACGTCTTCGGACCAAAGAGGGGGACCTTCGGGCCTCTTGCCATCAGATGTGCCCAGATGGGATTAGCTAGTAGGTGGGGTAATGGCTCACCTAGGCGACGATCCCTAGCTGGTCTGAGAGGATGACCAGCCACACTGGAACTGAGACACGGTCCAGACTCCTACGGGAGGCAGCAGTGGGGAATATTGCACAATGGGC
>NZ_DATERI010000149.1:0-8861 GCF_035271705.1 Buttiauxella sp. | reverse complement strand
TTGAGCAAGAGCTTGCTCTGCTAACACCTTCGCATCTTCGAAGTTCGTGTTACGAATAATCTTCTTAATGCGCGGGATAGAAATGGCACTCATACTAAATTCGTCCAGACCCATACCCAGCAACAGAAGTGTAGCACGTTCATCGCCTGCAAGCTCACCACACATACCGGTCCATTTACCTTCTGCATGAGAAGCATCAATAACTTGCTTAATCAGAGTCAGTACGGATGGTGACATTGGTTGGTAAAGATGTGAAATCATATCATTACCACGGTCAACTGCCAGGGTGTACTGCGTGAGATCATTGGTACCGATACTAAAGAAGTCGACTTCTTTGGCCAGATGGCGAGCAATCGTGGCCGCAGCCGGAGTCTCAACCATTACGCCTACTTCGATAGTTTCGTCAAAGACTTTGCCTTCTTCACGCAGCTGCGCCTTCATGATTTCAATCTCAGCTTTCAGTGCGCGCACTTCTTCAACAGAGATAATCATTGGGAACATGATACGTAATTTACCGAAAGCGGAAGCACGCAGAATAGCGCGTACCTGCGCGTGCAGGATCTCTTTACGATCCATGGCGATACGAATCGCACGCCAGCCCAGGAACGGGTTCTCTTCTTTCGGGAAGTTCATGTACGGCAGCTCTTTGTCGCCACCGATATCCATGGTACGTACGATAACTGCTTGTGAGCCACAGGCTTCAGCAACAGCTTTGTACGCCGCGAACTGCTCATCTTCAGTTGGCAGTGAATCACGATCCATGAACAGGAATTCTGTACGATACAGACCTACACCTTCTGCACCATTACGCTCTGCACCGTCGATATCACGAACAGTACCGATGTTTGCGCATACTTCTACCTGATGACCATCGAGAGTGATTGCTGGCAGATCTTTCAGTTTTGCCAGTTCAGCTTTCTCAGAAGCAACCTGTTGCTGTACATCGCGCAGGGCTTCGATCTCGTCGTTGGTTGGGTTAACGTAAACTTTGTTGTTAACCGCATCGAGGATCAGGTAATCGTCGTTTTTCACCTGGCTGGTCACGCTACCGGTACCGACGATCGCTGGCAGTTCAAGAGAACGCGCCATGATAGAGGTATGGGAAGTACGGCCACCGATATCGGTGATGAAACCCAGCACCTTTTGCAGGTTAAGCTGTGCGGTTTCTGACGGAGTCAAATCTTTAGCGACCAGGATAACTTCATCCTGAATAGAGCTAAGGTCGATAATTGCCAGACCAAGAATATTACGCAGCAGACGCTTACCGATGTCACGTACGTCAGCCGCACGTTCTTTCAGGTATTCATCGTCTAATTCTTCCAGCGCGATAGCCTGGCCTTCGATAATTTCGTAAGCCGCTGCATCAGCGGTCACTAATTTATCTTTGATAAGGGCTATGATTTCCTGCTCAAGCTCTTCGTCTTCCAGCAACATAATGTGCCCTTCGAAGATAGCTTCCTTTTCTTCACCGAAGGTCTCGCCAGCTTTAATTTTGATCGTTTCTAACTGTGCTGACGCTTTCGCGCGCCCGCTTAAGAAACGTTCAACTTCCTGCGCAACTTTGTCGGCAGAAATTTTCTTCCGGTCGATGACAACTTCATCTTCCTTCAGCAAAAGTGCCTTGCCGAAAGCGATACCCGGGGATGCTAAAATGCCTGAAATCATAACCCTACCTTACTTGTGACTGATATTTACGAAGAACCCAGAACTTACTCGAGTTCAGCCATCAGTTTTACCAGATGCTCAACTGCTTTCTGATCATCTTCACCTTCAGCAGAGATGGTCACTACAGTACCTTGAGTCAGGCCCAGTGTTTGCAGTTTAAACAGGCTTTTCGCGCTCGCGCTTTTGCCGTTGGAGGTCACAGTGATCTCAGAAGTGAAGCCTTTAGCTTCTTTAACAAACTGAGCAGCAGGGCGGGTATGCAGACCGTTTGGAGCTGTAATGGTAACTTCTTGCTGGAACATTGTATTTCCCCAACTTATAGGTTTAGTGTTGTGGAACTAAAGTCTAGCCTGGTGGCAAAACTTTAGCCTGTATAGTTAGCGTCGACGTTAACTGTAGACTTTACGCGACACAGGATGCTTTCGGGAATCACGAAATGTGCTCTGGCAAATGCCTGGCGCTTCGCGGCTCGCTCGTCATTAATCATTATGCCGTGAAATGTGATTTTGCACCAAATCGATAAATCGATTCAGCAGAGGTACTTCACATTCCGATTAATTTCGCGCATCAAAATAATTTGCTGGATAGATACCAGACCTGGCAGGGTGACGCAATGGTAGGGTAGTAAAAAGTTTGATGGATACCACAAAAAAGCACCCGAATGGGTGCTTTTTTACTCAAATTCACTAAGTTGGCATCACTGTTGCAGTTCTTTTTCAGTGAAAAGATCGGCAAACAGAGCCGTACTCAGGTAACGTTCACCGGAGGATGGCAGTATAACCACAATGTTTTTGTTGCTAAATGCTTCATCTTCTTGAAGTTTTAATGCAGCAGCTACCGCAGCACCGGATGAAATTCCCGCAAGAATACCTTCTTCGTCCATCAGACGACGGGCAGTAGAGATAGCTTCATCGTTAGTGATAGCGATAACTTTATCGATCAGTTTTAGATCAAGGTTACCAGGAATGAAACCCGCACCGATGCCCTGAATTTTGTGTGGACCTGGTTTGAGTTCTTCACCAGCCAGTGCCTGCGCGATGACGGGTGAGTCAGTCGGTTCGACAGCCACGGTTATCAGACTGGTTTTACCTTTGGTGTTTTTGATATAGCGGCTCACGCCAGTCAGGGTACCGCCAGTACCGACCCCGGAAATGAACACGTCTACTTCACCGTCGGTATCTTCCCAGATTTCTGGGCCGGTGGTTTTCTCGTGGATTTCTGGGTTTGCTGGGTTACTGAACTGCTGTAATAGCAGGAATTTCTCTGGGTCGCTGGCAACGATCTCTTCAGCTTTCTGAATCGCCCCTTTCATGCCTTTTGCGCCTTCGGTCAACACCAGGTTCGCGCCCAGTGCTTTCAGCAGTTTACGGCGTTCGATGCTCATGGTTTCAGGCATGGTCAGCGTCAGCTTGTAACCACGCGCTGCGGCAACGTAAGCGAGTGCGATACCGGTGTTACCACTGGTTGGTTCAACTAACTCGACACCTGGCTTGAGTACACCGCGTTTCTCGGCATCCCAAATCATATTGGCCCCGATACGGCATTTGACGCTAAAGCTCGGGTTGCGGGACTCTACCTTCGCCAGGATGCGTCCATTACCGATGCGGTTCAGACGAACCAGCGGCGTATGACCGATTGTCAGAGAGTTGTCTTCATAGATCTTGCTCATAGCCCGTCCTTAACTGTATGAAATTTGGGAAACCTCTCCAGCATACCTGCTTAGAAGTTATGCGGAAGTAAAGAAATCGTATATCTATATGTAGAAGGGAAATAAGCAGAAGCAAGAAGGAATAAGAAAGAATAAGGAGCGGGAGAGGCCGCTCCTGAAAAACTACTTCCACATGGCATGTTTTGGGCGATAACAATCCACCCACATCGCGGTCGCACCGCAGACGGCAACCGGCATGATAACCAGGTTCAGGAAGGGGATTAGGGTAAACAGACTCACCAGTGAACCAAACTGCATGTTGATGGTTTTCTTCTCACGCAATGAAATACGCATCTCTTTGAAGGGGACTTTATGGTTATCAAAGGGATAGTCGCAATACTGTATCGCCAGCATCCAGGCGCTAAATAAGAACCATAAAACCGGTGCAACAGTTTGGCCGATACCCGGAATGAAGTAGAGCACCAGCAACACCAGCGCGCGTGGCAAATACCAGGAGAGCTTCTGCCATTCGCGTTTCATAATCCGTGGCACATCCTTCATGATACCTAACACGCCAGCATCCGGCGGGGTAGCCCCCGTCAGACGCGCTTCAAGCTGCTCTGCCAGCAATCCGTTGAAGGGGGCGGCAATCCAGTTAGCGATGGTCGAGAAGAAATAGCTAAATACCAGCAGGATAGAGATGACCGCCAGCGGCCAAATCAAATAGCTTAACCATTGCAACCAGTCTGGCACGTAGGAAAGCAGAGTGGGCACCCATACATCCAGCCGGGTAAACAGCCACCAGAATGCGCCACCCATTAATAAGATATTGACCAGCAGCGGTAAGAGCACGAAACGTTTGATTCCAGGCTCACGGACCAGCTTCCAGCCCTGCGAAAAATAATAAACGCCACTGCGTGGCACGGTTCCTGAAGATGAAACCATAATCTGAACGAACTCCTTTTGGTCAAAGCAATGACATGTATACCCATAATAACCGAGTGTCAGGAGAAAAACTTATTAGGAAATGGTCGAAAAAACAGCGAAAAGTCGATTTCAGTCCATCTTTATGCTGAGAAAACCGTGTGCGGACTTGCACTTGAGCACATGGGCAAATACTCTTAGTAAGTAAATGTTTGCCGCGGTGGCAAGGTGTTAGAACAACAGAGAATATAATGATGCAGGATTTGCGTCTGATATTAATCATTGTTGGCGCGATCGCCATAATAGCCTTACTGGTTCACGGTCTGTGGACGAGTCGTAAGGAGCGTTCATCTGTATTTCGTGATCGTCCATTAAAACGCATGAAGCCTAAGCGTGACGAATACGAATCGGATGACGACGAGGCTGACGATGAGCAAGATGATGGAGTAGGTGAGGTGCGTGTGCGTCGGGTAACCCCTACGTCGGAAACAGTGACTCGCGAGCCAGAAATGCCTCGTCAGCCACCAGCACCTCAACATCAATACGAGCCACCTTATGCTTCAGCTGAGCCACGTCAGAGTTCGCCTGTGCGCCAACCTGAACCGGTAGCGCCTGTTTCGCCGACACATCACCAGCCTGTGACTCAGCAGCCTGTGGTGCATCAACCGGTGGTACAAGAGCCTGTTGCGCAGACAGTGGCACCGCAAGCCCCGATTCAACAGCCAACAGTTCAGCATGTAGAATCTGCACCTGAACCGGCCGTTACCCAACCGGCTCCGACACCAGAACCACCGGCACGTCGTAAAGAAACGGTGATTGTGCTTAATGTCTCGGCACATGCGGGCAGTATGATCAACGGTGATGTGCTGTTAAACAGCATTCAGCAAGCGGGTTTTATCTTTGGTGAAATGAACATTTTCCACCGTCACCTCAGTCCTGATGGTAGCGGCAAGGTTCTGTTTAGCCTCGCTAATATGGTTAAGCCCGGTTCGTTTGACCCTGAAAGCATGACGAATTTTGCAACACCTGGCGTGACAATCTTCATGCAGGTGCCATCTTATGGCGACCCAGCGCAAAACTTTAAGTTGATGCTGCAGTCTGCTCAGCACATTGCTGATGAAGTCGGTGGGGTTGTGTTAGACGACCAACGCCGCATGATGACACCGCAAAAAATGCGTGAATATCAGGATCGCATCCGCGAAGTGGTAGAAGCAAACGCAAGCCACTGATACCCATCCTGAACATGTTTCCCCCTAAACCCCCGCATGTCGGGGGTTTTTTATATTGATGGTGCGATATGGACACAATCGAACAACAAATTACTCAACTGCGAACCACGCTTCGCCATCATGAATATCTCTATCATGTGCTTGATAACCCCGAAATCCCGGATGCGGAATACGACCGCCTGATGGGGGAGTTGCGCGCTCTCGAGCAAGCGCATCCTGATCTCATCACCCCTGATTCTCCCACGCAGCGTGTGGGTGCCGCACCGCTCAGCGAATTTACCCAGGTTCGCCATGAAGTGCCGATGCTGTCACTGGATAATGCCTTTGACGAAGCGAGCTATCTGGCGTTTAACAAGCGTGTGCAGGACCGCCTGAAAAGCACGGAAGCCGTCACGTTTTGTTGCGAGCTAAAACTGGACGGCCTGGCTGTGAGCCTGCTCTATGAAGATGGCGTGCTGATTCGTGCTGCCACGCGCGGTGATGGGACAACAGGCGAAAATATCACGGCCAACGTGCGCACTATCCGTTCCATTCCGCTTAAATTGCGCGGCGAGAATATCCCCCGTCGCCTGGAAGTGCGCGGTGAAGTGTTCCTGCCACTAGCGGGTTTTGAAAAAATTAATGAAGAAGCGCGACGTACTGGCGGGAAAATTTTTGCTAACCCTCGTAACGCGGCGGCAGGATCATTACGCCAACTTGACCCGCGTATTACCGCCAAACGTCCGTTAACCTTCTTCTGCTATGGTGTTGGCCTGCTTGAAGGGGGGGAATTACCTGCCAGCCACCATGCTCGTTTGCAGCAGTTTAAAGAGTGGGGACTGCCGGTTAGTGACCGCATTCGTCTATGTAACACAGCAGAAGACGTGCTGGCGTTTTATCACCAGGTTGAGGTTGATCGCCCAACATTAGGTTTTGATATCGACGGCGTGGTTATCAAAGTGGATTCGCTTGCGCTGCAAGAAACACTCGGCTTTGTCGCGCGTGCGCCGCGCTGGGCAGTGGCGTTTAAATTCCCGGCTCAGGAACAGATGACGTTTGTTCGTGATGTCGAGTTCCAGGTTGGACGCACGGGGGCAATTACCCCGGTGGCACGACTTGAACCTGTTCAGGTCGCAGGTGTGCTGGTCAGCAATGCGACGCTGCATAATGCCGATGAAATTGAGCGTTTGGGCTTAAGGATTGGCGACCGCGTGGTGATACGTCGTGCAGGCGACGTTATCCCGCAGGTTGTCGGTGTGGTGGAATCTGAACGTCCTGAGAACACCACCGAGATTGTCTTCCCAACGCACTGCCCAGTTTGTGGCTCTGACGTTGAGCGTGTGGAAGGCGAAGTGGTAACGCGTTGTACTGGCGGCCTGATTTGCGGCGCTCAACGCAAAGAAGCCCTCAAACACTTTGTCTCTCGCCGTGCGCTGGATGTGGACGGTATGGGTGACAAGATAATCGACCAACTGGTTGAGAAAGAGTACGTCCACACGCCTGCGGATCTTTTCCGCCTGACGGCGGGCAAACTCACCGGGCTTGATCGCATGGGGCCGAAATCGGCGCAAAACGTGGTTGATGCACTGGAAAAAGCCAAAGAAACCACTTTTGCACGTTTCTTGTATGCACTCGGTATTCGTGAAGTGGGCGAAGCGACCGCAGCAGGTTTAGCGGCGCATTTTGGTACGTTGGATGCATTGGTTGCGGCAAGTATCGAAGATCTGCAAAAAGTCCCTGACGTCGGTATTGTGGTTGCTACTCATACCTTTAACTTCTTTGCCGAAGACAGCAATCGTGAAGTTATCCGCCAATTGACGCAAGAGGCAGGTGTTCACTGGCCAGCTCCCGTGATGATTAAAGCTGAAGAAATCGATAGCCCATTCTCCGGTAAAACGGTGGTGCTGACAGGCTCGCTCAGCATCATGTCACGTGATGATGCGAAAGCACGCTTGGTGGCGTTAGGTGCAAAAGTGGCAGGTAGCGTGTCGAAGAAAACAGATCTAGTGATTGCTGGCGAAGCGGCGGGTTCTAAGCTTGTGAAGGCCCAGGAGCTAGGTATTGATGTGATTGATGAAGCTGAAATGATTCGCTTATTAGGTGAATGAAATGGATAAAGAACAGCTTATTGAGATAGCCAATACCGTGATGCCGTTCGGTAAGTACAAAGGCCGCGTGCTGATTGATGTGCCGGAAGAGTATCTGCTGTGGTTTGCACGCAAAGATGAGTTTCCACAAGGCCATCTGGGTGAGTTGATGAGGCTCACATTGCTGATTAAAACCGAAGGGTTGGAGGGGCTGGTGAAGCCCCTTAAAAGACACTAATTAAGCATTGTCGGTGGCGGCTTTAGTCGCCACTTGAGTCTCTTTCTGATAACGCCTTGCCAGCACTGCGCAAATCATCAGCTGCAACTGATGGAAGATCATCAGTGGTAGCACCATCATCCCGACGGTTGCGACCGGGAACAAAATATTCGCCATCGGTATTCCATTCGCCAGGCTCTTTTTCGACCCACAGAACACAATAGTTATTTCATCCGCCTTACTAAAGCCCATACGTCTGGCAACGAACATATTGATGCTAATGACTATCGCCAGCAATACCAGACTCACCACCACGATAAACAGCAGTGAACCTAAACCGACTTTGTGCCAAATCCCCTGCGTGACCGCCTCGCTAAACGCCGTGTAGATAACGAATAGAATTGAGGTCTGGTCAGTTTTACCAATCCATTTTTTATGGCGGGCAACCCAATCACCAATCCATGGGCGCGAAAGATGCCCGGCGACAAATGGCACCAGTAACTGCAACATGATGCTGCCAACTTGCTCCATGCTACTGCTTGCGCCATGCACATGCATCACCATGCCGACTAACAGCGGCGAGAGAAAAATACCAAGCAGGCTTGAAGCAGAAGCCGCGCACACGGCAGCGGCAACATTACCTCCGGCAAGCGAGGTGAAAGCAATAGCCGACTGCACGGTGGCAGGCAGGATGCAAAGATACAAAAAACCGGTGTAAATTTCAGGGCTGACGTTGACCGGTGCCCACCAGGCAAACAAAACACCCAACACAGGGAAGAGAACAAAGGTGCTGCACATCACCCATAGGTGCAACCGCCAGTGGCTGCTCCCGGCAATGATCGCTTCACGGGAAAGTTTGGCGCCATGCATAAAGAAAAGCAGTGCAATCGCAGCTGTTGTTAGACCTTCAAAGAAGCCAACAAAACTGCCTTGAGCGGGAAAGAAAGACGCCAGCAGTACGGTAAAAATCAGCGTCAGCGTGAAAGGGTCGAGCACGCGAAAGAGTTTCATCTATATTCCTCAAACTGTTGTGGGGCTATTGTGCTTTCAATAGTTTTAGAAATAAAATTGATTTATTGAATGAATTGATGAATTAAATAGATGAATTATTC
>NZ_DATERI010000148.1:0-9373 GCF_035271705.1 Buttiauxella sp. | reverse complement strand
TGCTTCATCCACTCCGGCAGCACAATCCAACCCACTCGCAGACCAGGTGCGAGAATTTTAGAAAACGTTGAGGTATAAACCACATTTTCCTGGCTGCCACGCTCTGTCGCAACTTGCAGCAAAGTTTTCTCGCGCGCTTCGGTGAAGCTGATGGCGCCATACGGGTCATCTTCAACAATAACAAAGTGATGCTGTTCCGCCAGTTTGACCAGTTGTTCACGACGGCTGGCGCTTAACGTTGTGCCGCTTGGGTTACCAAAAGTCGGCACCAGGTAAACACCTTTGATGCGCGTCGTTTTGAGTAATTCTTCAAGCTCATCAACAATCATTCCGTGCTCATCACTGCCCACCGATTTCACATCGGCTTCATTCAGGCTCAGGATTTGCAGCGTTGCCAGGTAAGTTGGTCGCTCAACAACAAAGACGTCACCTGGGTTCACTAACGCACGCATCAGCAAATCCAGCGCCTGTTGTGAACCAGAGGTGATCAGAAGTTGCTCTGAGCTGGTGGTAATTCCCCGCTCCTGACACAACCCGACCAATTGCTGGCGCAATTCAACAGTGCCTTCTGTCAAACCATACTGAAACGCGTCGTTAAAGTTCTCAGCGACCACTTTTTGTGTCGCAATGCCCAGGCCTTCTCTATCGAATAACTCACTGGAAGGAATACCGCCTGCAAGGGAAATAACGCCTGGCATTTTGCTGTGCTTTAACAATTCTCTGATTGCTGAAGGTTGTAGAGCCTGTATACGGTGTGCGAGGTGTGAACTATTACTCATGTTGTTGTCTCTGATTTTTCTATTCATCTAAAATATCCCCATCATCCTTCAAGTCGCAGGGGGGTTGGCTGCAGCTCGAATGCTAATGGGTATATATATAGCAACCTAAGTACTTAACAATCCATTTCAACACAATAATAATGCGAGCCGCTTTCCTGAATCAGCTTCTCGCATTCGCGGTCACCCCCCAGAAATGTTAGTGTGTGCCAAGCGAATGTTGAAAGCGAAATACCCATGATGATTCATTTACTTATCGTTGATGCCTTGAACTTAATACGCCGTATTCATGCTGTTCAAGGCTCACCCTGCGTTGATACTTGCCTGCACGCCCTTGATGCGCTGATTACACACAGTCAGCCCACACACGCAGTTGCCGTCTTTGATGACGAAGAGCGACGTGAAGGCTGGCGACATCAGGTCTTGCCAGACTATAAAGCTGGGCGCGTGCCAATGCCAGATACCTTACATCAAGAAATGCCAATATTGCGTGCAGCCTTCACCAAAAGAGGCGTGGCATGCTGGCATTCTCGGGGAAATGAAGCCGATGATCTGGCGGCAACACTCGCTGTAAAAATAGCCGCAAGTGGTCATCGCGCCACCATTGTCTCAACCGATAAGGGGTTTTGCCAGTTACTTGCACCCACAATTCAAATCCGCGACTATTTTCAAAAACGCTGGCTCGATGCGCCTTTTATCGCGCAGGAATATGGCGTGTTGCCTGAGCAGCTTGCTGATTTCTGGGGACTGGCGGGGATTAGCAGCAGCAAAATTTCTGGCGTTCCGGGTATCGGGCCGAAAAGTGCCACGCAATTGATCAATCAATTTTCAACACTTGAAGCGCTCTATGAACGGTTGGATGAAGTCCCGGAGAAGTGGCGTAAGAAGTTAGAACAGCATCGGGAAAGTGCTTTTATCAGCCGCCAGGTGGCTCAATTGCAGACGGATTTACAGCTTGATGGTAATTTGCAGCAGTTGAGATTACCGGGTGGTACCCCCTCACCCTGACCATCACAAAGGTGGCCAGCATGAGGGGATGCTAATTATCTTTCGTCGCGACGGCCACCCACTGCGGCCCACATACGGCGCACGTGTACGGTCACTTCTTCACGGTCGTGGTATAGCTGGCGTGCCTGTATCTCCGCAGTGATACCATTCTCCTCCAGCCTTTCCCGAATCAGCGCCAGGTTCTGCGACACTTCTTCGTATCGTTTCTTCATCGGCAGCTTGAGGTTGAAAATAGTCTCGCGGCACCAACCGTTCACCAACCACGTTGCCATCAGGCTTGCGACCTTCGCAGGTTTCTCAACCATGTCACAGACCATCCAGGATATGTTGTTGCGAGTTGGCTTATATTTAAAACCATCTTCCTGCAACCAGGTGACTTGCCCGGTATCCATCAGGCTTTGCGCCATTGGGCCGTTATCGACAGAACAAACCCACATGTTGCGTTGCGTTAATTGGTAAGTCCAACCGCCAGGGCAGGCTCCAAGGTCAACGGCGTGCATCCCGTTTGCCAGACGCTCGTCCCACTCATCAGCAGGAATGAAAGTATGGAAAGCTTCTTCCAGTTTCAGCGTTGAACGGCTTGGTGCCTCAGAAGGTAATTTCAGACGTTGGATGCCCATATAGAAAGGCGAGTTGTTCGTGGTATAGGAATAACCGGTGTAACAACAACCCGGTGCAATAAAGAACACATGCACTACTGGGCGTTTTGTGGTTTCGTAGTTGGTCAGAATACCGGCTTCACGCAGGCTGGTGCGCAATGGCACCGTCAGCTTACGGCAGAACTTCATCAGCTCTTTGCTTTCGTTGGTATCGGCCACTTCCACGCGCAGATCACCACCTTTCTCAACCATACCCGTCAACATGCCGGTTATCGGTGTAATGCGATCGTCGGTCGGAAGATCTTTAAGCAGTTCACTGGCAACGATCATTTGACGTGCAAAGATCAGTTCGTTGAACGGCAATTCACGCGCCAGTTTGTCAGCATCATCTTCTTGATAACATTCGTAAATGACATAACCGCTGTTATCTTTTACGCGTGCAAAACCATAAACGCCACGCTGGTTGGCTTTATCGGTGATCTCTGCCGCGCACTCTTTCTCAAAACCTTGTCGGCAGTACAAAATAATTTTATTCATGGCTTACGCCCCTACGTTTCAGGCGCATTGCACCAATCAACATCAAGATCCAACCGGCGAGAAAACTCATTCCACCGACTGGAGTAACAAACGCCCACAGGCGTAAGTGAGACAGCGCCAGGCAATAAAGGCTGCCGCTGAATAGAACAGTACCGAGCGCCATAAATACGCTGCTCCAGTAAAACCAAATACTGATCCGGCGTTGCATGGCAACGGCCAGACCAAAAATCGCTAACGTATGAAACGCTTGATATTCGAGGCCAGTTTGAATCCACCCCATCTCTACAGCACCAAGTGTTTTACTTAATACGTGTGCCCCAAAGGCACCGAGGGCAACAAAGATAAAACCGCTAATCGCGGTAAAAATCAGCATGAATCGGCTGGTCATGGTGTAACCCTAAAGTAAGGCGTAGTGGCATGCCTACGCGCTGGTTTGCTTACTGATCGTAGCGAAAACGGAATTTTTCTTGTTCGCTCGCAGTTTTCGCCAAAATCCACTGCCTGAAGGCCGCTATTTTACCCAGTTCTGCCTGGCTGTCATGACAAACAAGATAAAAGGCATTTTTACTCACCAGAACATCATTGAACGGGCAAACTAAACGGCCTGCTTCAATCTCTGATTGCGCCATAACATTATTTGCCAAAGCAATGCCTTGCCCGTGAATGGCAGCCTGGAGCACCATCGCACTGTGGCTGAAAATCGGCCCATGTTGCACATTGATATGGCTTACACCCAATTGGCGAGTGTATGTCTGCCAGTCACGCCGGGACGCATCATGCAGCAAAGTATGATGTGCTAAATCTTCTGGAGTTTTGATAGGTTTAGCGCCTGTTAGTAGCAACGGCGAACAGACTGGCAGCAGATATTCCGCATACAATTTTTCCACACGCAGACCCGGCCAGTTGCCGCGGCCATAAAAAATCGCGACGTCGACATCATCCGAAAGTTTATCTTCCTGGCGGTCAACAGCCTGTATACGAACGTCAATTCCCGGATAAGCTGTATTAAAGCTCGTGAGGCGTGGCACTAACCAATGAATGGCAAAACTTGGCAACAGACTGACCGTTAACGCACCCTTAGCGCTACGGGCCTGCAGCTTACGTGTTGCCTCGGTTAACTGCGTAAATATCTCTTTGATGTCCAGATAGTAACTCTGCCCTTCTTCCGTCAGCAGCAACGAGCGGTTGCGGCGGCGGAACAATTTTAGGCCCAGAAAATCCTCCAGGGACTTTATCTGGTGGCTGACAGCGGCCTGAGTCACGAACAATTCTTCGGCCGCTTTAGTAAAACTCAGGTGACGAGCGGCGGCGTCAAATACACGTAAGGCATTTAAAGGAGGTAAACGCTTGGACATAGTTGATTGGCTTAAATGTTAAAGTCCATTAACAAACAGGTGAACTTAGTTAACCTATTAGTTTTTTTTATCTGAGCCATTATAAATTGTCCGTTGAGGATGCACCAGCAAATACCTATAGTGGCGTCACTTCCTGAGTCGGAACGAAAAGTTATCTGAAATGCGTGTTTTGGAGGGCTTTTGGCTTAGGGTTGTGATGTTGTGTTGTTGTGTTTGCAATTGGTCTGGCATTCCAGACCCCGGTAGCTTAGCTACCCCTTTTTCACTTCCTGTACATTTACCCTGTCTGTCCATAGTGATTAATGTAGCACCGCGAATTGCGGTGCTTTTTTTTGCCTGAAATCTAATAATCCAACTCAACCATCTCTTTTACATCAGTACGATTAATCTGCTGTTTATTCCCATTAGCATCTTTGTACTGAATCATCCCTGTTTCATCATCGGTATGAGGTTTGCCATCAGCGACGATGGAACGACCGTCATTGGTGTGCATCACATAGTTCGGGCTTGAACATGCTGAAAGTGCAAAAACCATCAGACCTGCTGTTACTGCTGCGGCTGCCTTATTCATATTCTTCTCCTTAGTAGCGATTAATGCTGAATTACGATTAAAAACAACCAAGGTGAAATATTCACCTAACACTATTCAGCATAACCCTCTTTCCCAAGCTTGTATGATTAAGCAGACTATTCCGAGAGTGACCTATCACCAATCATTCGAGTGATATCAAGGCTGCAAGGGAATGAATCCCGATGAGCTTACATAAGAATGTGATTTGGGTGAATGCACGCAGCTAACGAAGATGCAGCTTGAAGTATGTCGGATATTGATCCCTTGTGTGATTAAGACAAATACGCCACGATCACCTCATAGTGATACGAGGAAAATCATGAAAACATTTAATCCCGCCAGTTTTCGCGGCCAGTTTCCGGCGTTGGCTGATGCTGGTGTCTATCTCGACAGTGCCGCAACCACACTTAAACCTCGCGCCGTAATTGAAGCGACTCAGCAGTTTTATAGCCTGAGCGCCGGTAATGTTCATCGCAGCCAATTTGCCGAGGCACAGCGTCTTACCGAACGTTATGAAGCGGCTCGTGACAGTGTGGCGGCATTGCTCAATGCCCCTTGCGGAAAAGATATTGTCTGGACTCGAGGCACCACCGAAGCCATTAATTTGGTCGCTCAGTGTTACGCACGCCCGCGCCTGCAACCAGGTGATGAAATTATTGTTAGCGAGGCAGAACACCACGCGAACTTCGTCCCGTGGTTAATGGTTGCCGAGCAGACTGGTGCAAAAATTATCAAATTGCCGCTGGGCAAAAATTACCTCGCCGATCTCAATAAACTGCCCGAGTTGTTTAACGCCCGGACCAAAATCCTGGCGTTGGGCCAAATGTCTAATGTCACAGGTGGCTGCCCGGATCTTGCCAAAGCGATTACGCTTGCCCACGAAGCAGGTGCGGTCGTCATGGTCGACGGTGCACAAGGTGTGGTGCATTGCCCGCCGGATGTACAAGCGCTGGATATCGATTTTTACGCCTTCTCAGCCCATAAACTGTATGGCCCAACTGGAATTGGGGCGTTGTACGGTAAAAGTGCGCTGCTGGAAGAGATGTCGCCTTGGCTGGGCGGCGGTAAAATGATTACGCATGTCTCATTCGAAGGGTTTAAAACTCAGCCCGTACCGTATCGCTTTGAAGCCGGTACGCCAAACGTTGCGGGTGTCATTGGCCTGAGCGCGGCACTTGAATGGCTGGAAACGATTGATTTGACGGAAGCTGAAACCTATAGCCGAGGGCTCGCGACGCTTGCAGAAGCCGAGTTGGCAAAACGTCCTGGTTTTCGTAGTTTCCGCAGCCAAGACTCGAGCCTGTTAGCGTTTGATTTCGAAGGTGTTCACCACAACGATATGGTCACACTGTTGGCTGAATCGGGCATTTCGCTGCGCGCCGGTCAGCATTGTGCACAACCTTTGCTTGCCGCACTGGGCGTCGCGGGGACATTGCGTGCTTCTTTTGCCCCATACAACACGCAGAGTGATGTCGAGGCACTCGTCAAAGCTATCGATAACGCTCTAGAAATTCTGGTGGATTAAATGACAAGTGGATTTTTAGCCGGTCACCCATTTGGGACGTCTATCACCGCCGACAGCTTGCGAAGCACTTTTGCCCCGTTACAGCAGTGGGAAGATAAATATCGCCAACTGATTCTGCTAGGCAAGCAACTTCCGGCACTTCCTGCTGATCTCAAACGCGATGAGATAGAAATTGCAGGTTGCGAAAACCGCGTCTGGTTGGGTCACAGCCTGCACGCAAATGGCACGTTGCATTTCTATGGTGATAGTGAAGGACGCATTGTTCGCGGTTTGCTGGCGGTGTTACTCACCGCAATAGAAGGGAAAACGGCTGAACAGTTGCTGAAGGAAGACTCGCTCGCCCTGTTCGATGATTTAGGGCTGCGCAATCAATTAAGCGCATCGCGCAGTAGCGGGCTTGCGGCATTAGCGCAAGCCGTTCGCGCGGCGGTTCAGGCCTGAGTACGCGCCGCTTTCGCCATCATTTTCTTTAATACATGGGACACCGCCACAAAACCAAAGCTGGCGGTGACCATGGTTGCCGCACCAAAACCGGATGCACAATCCATACGCTTTGGGCCATCGGCAGTGCTTTTCATCGCACACACTGAGCCATCTGCTTGCGGGTAAACCAACGCTTCGGTGGAAAATACGCAGTCCACACCGAGCTTTCCTTTACTGTTCTTCACCACGCCAAAATCACTTTTTAGTCTTTCGCGCAGTTTTGCTGCCAGCGGATCCTGGATAGTTTTCGCCAAATCGACCACTTGAATCTGCGTAGGATCGATTTGACCACCCGCACCACCGGTTGTGACCAGCGGGATCTTGTTGCGTCGACAATATGCGATCAATGCCGCTTTAGGGCGAACGCTGTCAATGGCATCAATGACGTAGCTAAAACCTTGATTAAGCAGCTGCGCTGTATTTTCCGCAGTAATAAAGTCATCGACTACCGTAACGCGACATTCCGGATTAATTTCACGAATACGGGCCGCCATCACTTCGGTTTTAGCCTGCCCGACGTTATCACGCAACGCGTGAATCTGACGGTTGGTGTTAGTCACGCAAACATCATCCATATCGATAAGCGTAATCGCGCCAATACCAGTACGAGCCAGCGCTTCTGCAGCCCATGAGCCCACGCCACCAATGCCAATCACACAAACATGCGCGTCAGCAAAGAGTTGCAGAGCATCACGACCATACAAACGAGCAGTACCGCCAAAGCGTTGCAGCCAGGCATCGGACAAAACTACAGACATTACGTTTTCCTCGGAAAAATCTTTGCGGGTGTTTTTGCGGGTATTGATGAAATTCTGATTATACCCAAAATAATGCAAGCTGCAGGTGCGCTGACTGCAGCTTGAAGTATGAAGGGTATTATCCGGTAAACACGCTATTGGTGGTGCCTGGGGCGTTTTTCAGCACCCAAACACGGCCATAGTGGTTATACCAACCCGCACGGTGACCGGCATCAGCGCCAATTCCTTGGTAAATGTCGAAGTGTTGTCCTTTAATCGCACCGCCAACATCCAGCGCCACCATCACGCGTAATTCATATTGCCCACTGAATTTCCCATTGTTATCCAGTAACGGGACTTCAGCCAGAATCGTGGTGCCCGCAGGAATAATGGAGCGGTCTGAGGCCACGGACGC
Source organism: Buttiauxella sp. (assembly GCF_035271705.1). Classification (GTDB taxonomy): domain Bacteria; phylum Pseudomonadota; class Gammaproteobacteria; order Enterobacterales; family Enterobacteriaceae; genus Buttiauxella. The sequence goes on along the minus strand of NZ_DATERI010000148.1, from coordinate 1,367 downwards.
GCGGCCAATTAACGGCACGGCACTCGCCCCTTTCACTGGCGCGAAGCTCGCAGGTTTAAAGAAGACGAAGGATGGGTTCTGCTCAAGCAGTTCCTGTACTTCGGCCTGGCTGTGGGTTTCACCCCAATGACGAATAGCCTGCATCGACATATCTTCTTTCTTTACTTCTCCACGGTCGATAAGCACTTTGCCGATACTGCGATAAGCATGGCCGTTCTTACCTGAGTAGCCAAAGAAGGTTAATGGCTGACCATCACCAAAATCGATATAGCCGCTGCCCTGCACATCCATAATGAAGTTATCCATTAAGGAGTTGCTGTAAGCAATGATGTAGCTGTCGCTCAGCGCGCCACTGTAGATATCAGCACGGGAAGGTAGACGTCCGCGTTTTGGTGGCATGCGGTAAATAGGATACTGGAACTCCCCCTGACGGGTGTAACGCGCGTGCACAACCGGCGTGTAGTAGCCAGTAAATTGCACGTTACCGTAGTTGTCCGCACCTTCCATCTGCCAGGCATCAATACCGTACTGGCTCAGCTTGCTGGTGTCGCCACCGGCTTGCAGCCATTGCTGAACGGCACCGTAAACATCACTCTTGCTATTATAGAGGCGAGGAGAGGCAGAACGAATTTGGTTAACTTGCTCAGCAAAGTCGCCGCCGTTAATCGGGGCCCCTACCGCATCAGGCTGGTTTACGAGGGAAAAAGGCTGGGTGAATTTCCCGTCCTTATATTGCTGACCTTGATCTGTCGGTTTTGAAGAACAACCCGCCAGAATGGCAACCATCACTCCCGTTACAAAGTACTTAGTCCAACGTCCTATCATCACTTCCTCGCCCTGTTATTATTTCGCGCTATACCCGAGAGACTTCAAGATGCAGGTAGGCGGCAAACGAACAAATCCCGATGAGACTTACTAAAGTAAGTGATTACTCGGGTGCGTGAGTGCAGCCAACACCCCTGCATCTTGCAGGGCGACGGGTATACACGCCACGGGAAGATAGCAAACACCCAGCAAAAATTAAACGTGTTGCCCCCCGCATCGGTCAGATGTGTTCACTATTTATACTTAAAATAAATTATTATCAGATAGATGAGACAATTTGGGTATTTTTTAAAAAAAGTGTTGCATCAAAAGCCGAGCAGAGTATAGTGCGCTTCCACGGACGCGGGGTGGAGCAGCCTGGTAGCTCGTCGGGCTCATAACCCGAAGGTCGTCAGTTCAAATCTGGCCCCCGCAACCAACTAAGTCGCTTAAGTTTAGCGCAATGATGAAAGTCATTTGGGTACTAAAGAAGTTTACGGACGCGGGGTGGAGCAGCCTGGTAGCTCGTCGGGCTCATAACCCGAAGGTCGTCAGTTCAAATC
>NZ_DATERI010000147.1:0-20339 GCF_035271705.1 Buttiauxella sp. | reverse complement strand
CCGCATGTACCCGACTCGTTACGCGATTGAAAATGCCACTGCGAATATCAAAGCGCGTCACCAGGTCACGTACTTGCAACACGGGCACCGCACCAGGTGCTATGGTGTCTTGTTCGGTTTCGGCTTCTGGTTGGTCAGGGTGTTTTGGGTCTACCAGCGGAAATTTGCGCGGTAAATCACGGCCATTCATCGCCCCAAGACGCGGTACCGCCGCCAATAGCGTTTTGGTGTAAGGATGAACCGGTGCGTTAAATATCTGCTCAACGCGACCCGTTTCCACCGCCTCGCCGCGATACATCACCAGCACACGGTCGGCGATATCTGCCACCACGCCCATATCGTGGGTGATAAAAATCACGCCCATGTGCATTTCATCTTGCAACACGCGGATAAGCTGGAGGATTTGCGCCTGAATCGTCACGTCCAGCGCGGTGGTGGGTTCATCGGCAATCAGTACCGCTGGGAGGCAAGAGAGCGCCATAGCAATCATCACGCGCTGGCGCATCCCGCCAGAAAGCTGGTGCGGATAACGCCCCAAAATGGCTTTCGCTTCCGGAATGCGTACCCTTTCGAGCATGCGACGTGCTTCTTCCATCGCGGCCTGTTTGTCCAGGCCTTGATGCAAGCGGATAGATTCGGCAATTTGCTCGCCCACCGGAAAGACCGGATTGAGCGAGGTCATGGGTTCCTGGAAAATCATGGCGATATCCGCACCGCGCACATGGCGCATTTGCGAAGAACTCAGCGATGCGGGTTCAATAACCTGACCGTTGCGGCGCCGCAGCAAAATTTGCTCGCATTCAACGGCACTCGCGCTCTTTTCCAGCAAGCGCATGAGTGCCAGCGCAGTGACCGATTTCCCGGAACCTGATTCCCCGACAATCGCCAGTGTCTCACCGCGTTTTAGCGCGAACGACAAATCGGACACCGCCTGGGTGTCGGTCTTTTCCTGGCGAAAGCGAACGTTCAGCGCGCTAACCGACAGCACCTCGTCGTCGGGCAGTTCGTGACTGTGGGGCATCAATGCTCCTGGCTGTTATAAATTCCAACGCTTGGGGAATCCCCGACATAGCCGTAGCCGCGGTACATCCCTTCGCTGTTAAATGGCAACGCCACATTGCCTTCACTATCGATAGCAATCACCCCGCCGCTGCCTTGTAGCACCGGAAGTTTTTCCATCACGACGCGTTCCGTGGCCTGTTGCAGACTCAGCCCGCCATATTCCATTAACGCCGCAATATCGTAAGCCGCGAGCGTTTTCATAAACACTTCACCCGTGCCAGTGCACGAAACCGCTACGTTTGCGTTATTGGCATAGCAGCCCGCGCCAATGATGGGGGAATCGCCAACACGTCCCGGCATTTTATTGGTCATGCCGCCGGTTGAAGTTGCGGCCGCCAGATTGCCATATTGATCGAGCGCGACGGCGCCGACAGTGCCAAATTTGGTATCTGGATTAATCGGCTCGTCATGATCCAGCACGGTTTGGTCATTCGCCCGGGCTCGCTGTAATTGATCCCAGCGTTCCTGAGTGAAAAATATGTCTGGAGAGACCGGTTCAAGCCCTTGCTGCTGCGCAAAGTTTTCAGCCCCCTTGCCAATCAGTAAAACATGCGGGCTGTGTTCCAGAACGTGTCTGGCAGCAAGAATGGGGTTGCGGATATGGCTAACGCCCGCCACAGCTCCCGCTTCAAGGGTGTTGCCGTCCATCACGCAGGCATCCAGTTCATGGGTGCCGTCGTGGGTAAAAACTGCGCCGATACCGGCGTTAAACAAGGGGCATTCTTCGAGCAAGCGTACGGCTTCAGTCACGGCATCCAGTGCGCTTCCACCGGCTGCAAGTAACGCCTGGCCCGCCTCTACGATTTCCGATAGGGCTTTAATATAAAGCAGCTCTTTTTCGGGGCTGAATTGCGCACGAGTGATAGCTCCCGCGCCACCATGAATAGCGATTACTGCTTTGTGCATTTCGACATTGCCTTGTCATATTTATCCACCGTCATACTTCACGTTGCATCTTTGTTGGCCGCACTTGCCGCCTCAATGCAACTCGAATTATTTAGGTGGAGGATCCGAAATCACTTTCTCTATAAATATCAGATTAGTTGATTCGGCTTGAGACGAATTTTGAATATAGAAAGATGTAAATGTGATGTAAAGGAAAATGCCTAAGTCGATTACCTATACCCAAAATAATTCGAGTTGCATTGAGGCGACAAGAGAGCGAGTCCCCGGGAGCTTGGTAAACTAAGTGACCAGGGCGAGTGAATGCAGCCAACAAAGAGGCAACTTGAAGTATGACGGGTATATCAGCCAGCGCCGATTCTCTGCCATAATGTCCGACATATTTTTCCCGCGCAGCAGGAGCTTTCATGGAATTTAACGCCGGGCTTATCCCCCTCGAAACCGCACTGGAACAGATGTTGTCGCGTATTGTTCCTGTCACCGAATCTGAGTCTATTCCTTTACTGAAGGCTGCTGGGCGCATTACGTCGCACCCTGTCACGTCACCAATCGATGTCCCTGGGTTTGATAACTCAGCAATGGATGGTTACGCGGTACGCCTGTCAGATTTAGCCCAGGGATCGGCACTGCCGGTGGCGGGGAAAGCGTTTGCTGGGCAACCTTATTCAGGTGAGTGGCCGCAAGGCACCTGCATTCGCATCATGACGGGCGCCCCCGTACCCGCAGGCACTGACGCGGTGGTAATGCAGGAAGAGACCACGGTTACCGAAAGCGGTGTGCGTTTTAACGAAACCGTCAAAAACGGGCAAAATGTGCGACTGCTTGGGGAAGATATTCGCCAGGGTGCCAGCGTGTTGCCTGCCGGTAAAAAACTTACCGCCGCCGAGTTACCGCTGATTGCCTCACTGGGCATTGCCGAAGTCGCCGTGTTGCGCAAAGTCCGCGCTGCGGTATTTTCGACCGGTGATGAACTGCAACTGCCGGGCACGCCGCTTGGTGAAGGGCAAATTTATGACACCAACCGTTTGGCGGTGCATATCATGCTCGAGCAGTTGGGTTGTGAAGTCATCGACTTAGGGATTATTCGTGATGACCCTGAAGCCCTGCGTGCGGCATTTATTGAAGCTGACAGCCAGGCTGATGTGGTTATCAGCAGCGGCGGCGTTTCCGTTGGTGAGGCCGATTACACCAAACAATTGCTTGAAGAACTCGGTGAAATCGCTTTCTGGAAACTGGCAATCAAACCGGGTAAACCCTTTGCTTTTGGGCGCCTGAAAAACAGCTGGTTCTGCGGCCTTCCGGGCAATCCGGTTTCTGCGGCATTGACCTTTTATCAACTGGTTCAGCCACTGTTAGCCAAATTAAGCGGCCAGCGAGGTCATGCCCTGCCGCCACGCCTGCGCGCGCGTACGGTTGGCCGACTGAAAAAATCCCCAGGCCGTCTCGATTTCCAACGAGGCATTCTGCGTACAGGTGCTGATGGGCAATTAGAAGTCTTGAGCACCGGTCATCAGGGTTCACATATTTTCAGCTCATTTAGCCAGGCCAACTGTTTTATCGTGCTGGAGCTCGCGCGCGGTAACGTTGATGCAGGTGACTGGGTCGACGTTGAACCATTCAATCATTTGTTTGGGGGCTAACCATGCACGCTGAACTGAGCAATCAGGAAATGCTGCGCTACAACCGGCAGATTATTTTGCGCGGTTTTGATTTTGACGGCCAGGAAGCGTTGAAGGCCGCGCGTGTTTTGATTGTTGGGCTCGGCGGTCTTGGTTGCGCCAGCGCGCCGTATCTGGCGGCGGCGGGTGTCGGCCATCTTACCTTGTTAGATTTTGATACCGTGGCGCTGTCCAATTTGCAGCGCCAGACACTGCACCGTGATGCCACAATTGGGCAACCGAAAGTCGATTCGGCTAAACAGGCGTTGGCGGCTATCAATCCGCATATTCAGATTGAAACAGTCAATGCTCTGCTTGATGAGACGCAACTGCTGGAGCTTATCACTCGCCACGATCTGGTGATGGACTGCACTGATAACGTGACGATTCGCAATCAGCTTAATCAATGCTGCTTTACGGTGAAGAAACCGCTGGTTTCAGGTGCGGCAATTCGCATGGAAGGGCAAATCAGCGTGTTCACTTATCAGGAGGGTGAACCCTGTTATCGCTGCCTGAGTCGCCTGTTTGGCGATAATGCGCTCACCTGTGTGGAAGCAGGTGTCATGGCACCGTTGGTGGGTGTTATCGGTTCATTGCAAGCAATGGAAGCCATCAAATTGCTCGCGCATTACGGTACGCCGGCTCGGGGGAAAATCGTGATGTACGACGCGATGACGTGCCAGTTCCGCGAAATGAAATTGCCGCGCAATCCACAATGCGAGGTGTGCGCATGAGCAGCAAGAATTCAACGTGTTGATCATGTTGTAAACTGCTCCTTTTTCCAGCGCTCATAACCCTTGTCGATTCACTCGCTGAACTCCATTCAGAATTTGTACCGGTGATTATCAACCCGCGTGGAAAGAGATGGAATTAGCGCATAAAAAAACCGCCGAATTCGGCGGTTTTTTTATCGTAATCAATAACCTTAGTTATCAATGCCTTTGCTGCGCAGGTAATCTTCATACCCACCGGTAAAGTCAATCACACGCTCTGGTGTAATCTCAATCACACGCGTTGCCAGCGAGCTGACAAACTCACGGTCATGGGAAACGAAAATCAGCGTACCAGGGTACATTTCCAGCGCCATGTTCAGCGACTCGATGGATTCCATATCCAGGTGGTTGGTTGGTTCATCCATGATCAGAACGTTAGGGCGTTCCATCATTAATTTACCAAACAGCATGCGACCCTTTTCACCACCGGACAGCACCTTCGCAGGTTTGTTGATATCGTCCTGGCTAAACAGCAGACGGCCCAGGATGCTGCGCACCGCTTGCTCGTCATCACCTTCACGCATCCACTGGCTCATCCAGTCAAACACGGTCAGATTGTTTTCAAACTCGTATTCGTGATCCTGCGCGTAGTAACCAATCTGCACATTCTCAGACCATTTCACGGTACCGCCATCTGGAGTGTATTCACCCACCAGCGTTTTAAGCAGCGTAGATTTACCCACGCCGTTAGTCCCGAGGATGGCGAGTTTTTCGCCCACTTCGAGCAGCATGTTAACGCCTTTGAACAGCGGGCCGTTATCAAAGCCTTTCGCCAACGCTTCCACTTCCAGCGCATTACGGAACAGTTTCTTGTCTTGTTCGAAGCGGATGAACGGGTTCTGACGGCTTGAAGCTTTCACTTCATCAATCTTGATTTTTTCAATCTGGCGCGCACGAGAAGTTGCCTGGCGAGATTTCGATGCGTTGGCACTAAAGCGGCTAACGAAGGATTGCAGGTCAGCAATCTGCGCTTTTTTCTTCGCGTTGTCAGACAGCAGACGTTCACGCGACTGAGTTGCCGCCGTCATGTATTCGTCGTAGTTACCTGGATACACACGCAGTTCGCCGTAATCCAGATCCGCCATATGCGTACAAACCATATTCAGGAAGTGACGGTCGTGCGAGATGATGATCATGGTGCTGTTGCGCTCGTTGAGCACCGTTTCCAGCCAACGAATAGTGTCGATGTCCAGGTTGTTCGTCGGTTCATCGAGCAGCAAAATATCAGGGTTTGAGAACAGCGCCTGCGCCAGCAATACGCGCAGTTTCCAGCCTGGAGCAACTTCGCTCATTGGGCCGTAATGCTGTTCTACAGGAATGCCGACGCCCAACAGCAGTTCGCCCGCGCGTGCTTCTGCGGTGTAACCGTCCATTTCGCCGTACAGGACTTCCAGATCGGCAACTTTGTAGCCGTCTTCTTCGCTCATCTCTGGCAGCGCATAAATACGGTCACGCTCTTCTTTCACTTCCCAGAGTTCAGCGTGGCCCATGATCACCGTGTCGAGGACGGTGAATTTTTCAAAGGCGAACTGATCCTGACGCAACTTACCGATACGCTCGTTCGGATCAAGCGATACGTTGCCAATCGTTGGATCTAAATCGCCACCGAGGATCTTCATAAAGGTAGACTTGCCGCTACCGTTGGCGCCGATCAAGCCGTAACGGTTGCCGCCGCCAAATTTGACAGAAATGTTTTCAAACAGCGGCTTACTGCCGAACTGCATAGTGACGTTGCTGGAAGCTAGCACAGAGATGTCCTGATAAAAGAAGTTATGTAATATGTGAGATCGGGCACATTATGCCATAACTCAACGTGTAGATCGCTCTGCTTATGAACTGGTGATAAAATAAACAATAAGCAAAAAAATGTGATTTAATCCACATCTGATTTCCCTGGCCGAGCGAATGCACATATAATGCGCGGCTAAACGCTCCCTTCTTCACTAACTAGCCTGCATGGCCATAAATACTTCGCATAACATGAATATGAAACTACGCACTATTTTACTGGCATTTGTGGCTGTCGTGTCTTTTAGCAACACAGCTTCTGCCGTGACCTATCCTCTGCCTACCGATGGTAGCCGTTTGATTGGTCAAAACCAGGTTATCACCATTCCTGAAGGTAGCTCCGCACCTCTGGAAGAATTCGCAGCACGTTACCAGATGGGGCTTTCCAATATGCTGGAAGCCAACCCTGGGGTTGATCCATACTTGCCAAAGCCTGGCACCATTCTGAACATTCCTCAGCAGTTGATTCTGCCGGACACCGTTCATGAAGGTATTGTTATCAACAGTGCTGAAATGCGCCTCTACTATTACCCTGCAGGCACCAACACGGTTATCGTGCTGCCAATCGGTATCGGCCAGTTGGGTAAAGACACCCCAATGAACTGGACGACAAAAGTAGAACGTAAGAAAGCAGGCCCAACCTGGACACCAACCGCGAAAATGCATGCGGAATATATTGCTGCCGGTACTCCACTGCCAGCCGTTGTTCCAGCGGGCCCGGACAACCCTATGGGTCTGTACGCGCTGTATATCGGTCGTCTGTACGCGATTCACGGCACCAATGCCAACTTTGGTATCGGCCTGCGCGTGAGCCACGGTTGTGTACGTCTGCGTAACGAAGACATTAAGTTCTTGTTCGAGAAAGTACCGGTCGGTACTCGCGTTCAGTTCATCGACGAACCGGTTAAAGCCACCGTTGAGTCAGATGGTACGCGCTACATTGAAGTGCATAACCCACTGTCTACGACTGAAGCACAGTTCAACTCTGGTGAGATTGTCCCTATCGTGCTGAAAAACAACGTGACTGCGATTACCGCTCAACCAGATATTGACAGCACCGTATTGGATCAAGCTATTCAGGGCCGTTCCGGTATGCCGGTACGCTTGAACTAAGCAAAGATGACCCATTTGAAAAGCGGCTTACGAGCCGCTTTTTTTTCGCCTGTAAAACACTGAACTGTGAAATTGCCCAAAACTTTCTGGAACGTTCCAGACAGGAATGTTTGGTATGCTAATAATTCATGGTGTGATCGGTAGCACATTTTTGAGTTTAATTGTATGATGAATACGTTTCTTTAAAGGTGATCACTATGCGTAACTCACTCACAGCAATTTGGCAGTACCTTCGGGCATTTATAATAATTTACATATGCTTATATGCAGGTATTGCCATTTCGTCACTGCTTCCTATTGCGATTCCCGGCAGTATTATTGGCATGCTCATTCTGTTTGTTTTGCTGTCGCTGCAAATCGTTCCAGCCAAATGGGTTAAGCCAAGTTGCCAATTATTAATTCGTAATATGGCGCTGTTGTTTGTGCCGATTGGCGTAGGTGTTATGCAGTATGTCGATGTCATAAAGCAGCAATTTGGCCCGGTGGTCGTGTCATGCTTTATCAGTACATTGGTGGTGTTAGTGGTCGTGAGTTGGTGTTCCCATTTAATCCATGGTGAACGCAAAGTGCTGGGCGAGCGCGAGGGGGAAACAAAATGATGCATCATATCTGGTGGTCCCTACCCTTAACGCTGGTGACTTTTTTCCTCGCCCGTCAGATTGGTATACGTTATAAATCGCCTATTCTGAACCCGCTGCTGATCTCCATGATTGTGATAATCCCAATCCTGGTATTCACCCGTACGCCTTATGAACATTATTTCGAAGGCAGTGAAGTGTTGAATGACTTGCTGCAGCCAGCGGTCGTTGCCCTTGCCTTCCCCCTTTACGAACAACTTCACCAGATTCGCGCACGCTGGAAATCCATTATCACTATCTGCTTTATTGGCAGCATCGTGGCGATGATTACCGGTACATCGGTGGCACTGCTGATGGGCGCAACCCCACAAATTGCCGCATCAGTCTTGCCCAAATCAGTCACGACACCGATTGCCATGGCTGTCGGCGGCAGCATTGGTGGCATTCCGGCGATTAGTGCAGTTTGCGTGATTTTTGTCGGTATGTTGGGTGCGGTGTTTGGTCATACCTTATTGAATATGATGAATATTACGACCAAATCCGCGCGAGGACTCGCCATGGGGACCGCTTCTCACGCTTTGGGTACCGCTCGCTGCGCGGAACTTGATTTTCAGGAGGGTGCTTTTAGCTCATTGGCGCTGGTGATTTGCGGCATTATTACGTCACTGATTGCCCCATTCCTGTTCCCAATCATTTTGGCTGTTGTGGGTTAAAACTTGCGAGAGATCGCGCATTTTCATTTTTTATTTCATCTGTTGCATTTGTAATTAGATAAAGATCACATATAAAGCCTATACAGACCCGTAAACTACGGGTCAATTACTTGTTATGAGGCTAACCTCCATGCGCTCACGTTTTCAGGCTGCTCTCGCACAACTCCCGGCTTCACTGCAAACTGCACTGCAACCCTTGATTGCTGACTCTCATTTCTCGGCAATGTTTATTGCTTCCGAAGTAGAATCACTGAAAGCTCAGACCGGACTGGATGACGATGCGTTGGCTTTCGCCTTATTGCCACTCGCAGCCTCTTGTGCTCGTGCTGATTTATCACAGTTCTACGTCGGCGCAGTTGCCCGTGGTGTCAGTGGTAACCTTTATTTCGGCGGCAATATGGAGTTTCTTGGCTCCACCATGCAGCAGACCGTTCATGCCGAGCAAAGTGCCATTACTCACGCGTGGATGCGCGGTGAAAAAGCACTTGCCGCCATCACCGTTAACTACACGCCGTGTGGCCACTGCCGCCAGTTTATGAATGAACTCAATAGCGGTGTGGCGTTGCGTATTAATTTGCCTGGCCGTAAACCTGCCACCCTCGGCGATTATCTGCCTGACGCCTTTGGCCCCCGTGATTTAGAAATCAAAACTTTGCTGCTTGATGAAATGGATCATGGCTTTGCATTGCAGGGCGATGAGTTAAGCAGCGCCGCTATTGCGGCGGCAAACCGCAGCCATGCGCCGTACAGCAACGCGCCATCAGGTGTTGCGCTGGAATTGCGTGACGGGACGATTTTCAAAGGGAGTTATGCAGAAAACGCGGCTTTCAACCCTTCCCTGCCACCACTGCAAGCAGCACTGAATCTGCTGAGTCTTTCGGGTTATGACTATACCGATATTCAGCGTGCCATCCTTGCTGAAAAAGCCGATGCGCCACTGACACAGTGGGACGCCACCGCTGCCACACTCAAAGCGCTGGGCTGTATGAACATCGACCGCACACTTCTGAATTGATGCTCACCATACGGGTGCGCATGCACCCGTACTGCTGAAAAGTCACTCGACTCACTTCGTGAATCTTGCTCTTCACCACCAGGTAAAGTAGCCTTGAAAAAATCCCCTCCCTTTATTGAGCCGCAAGTCCATGTTGAAGCGCGTGTTTTATAGCCTGTTGGTAATAATCGGATTGGCTGTGGTAGCTGCGCTTTGTCTTGACCGCTGGATAAGCTGGAAAACTGCACCTTACGTCTACGACGAACTGCAAGATTTACCCTACCGCCAGGTTGGTGTGGTGCTCGGAACCGCCAAGTATTACCGGACTGGGGTGATTAACCAGTATTATCAATATCGTATTCAAGGCGCGTTAAATGCCTATAACAGCGGCAAGGTGAACTACCTACTGTTAAGCGGTGATAACGCACTGCAAAGTTATAACGAACCGATGACGATGCGAAAAGACCTGATTGCCGGGGGGGTTGACCCTGCCGACATCGTGCTGGATTACGCGGGTTTTCGTACTCTGGATTCCATCGTTCGTACCCGCAAGGTCTTTGATACCAACGATTTTATTATTATCACTCAGCGTTTCCATTGCGAACGTGCGCTGTTTATTGCCCTACATATGGGGATTCAGGCGCAGTGTTATGCTGTTCCTTCGCCAAAGGATATGCTGACCGTGCGTATCCGCGAGTTTGGCGCCCGGTTTGGTGCGCTGGCGGATTTGTACATTTTCAAGCGTGAACCGCGTTTTCTTGGGCCGCTGGTGCCCATTCCTGCCATGTATGAAGTCCCGGAAGATGCACAAGCTTACCCGGCAGTGACGCCAGAACAGTTACTGGAGTTGCAAAAAGAGGGGAAGAAATAGCAGGCATAAAAAAACCCGCACCAACGTATAAGTGCGGGTCTTGGTAAAACAATCAGTATTATTTCTTACGTGCGTATTTCAGTGAATCCAGCGCTACCGCGAAGATAATAATCGCACCCTTAATAATGTACTGCCAGTAAGGGTTCACGCCGATATACGTCAGGCCGTAGTTGATTACGGTGAAGATAATGACACCCGTCACCACGCCCACGACCGTACCCACACCGCCGCTGAATGACACGCCGCCTACTACGCACGCCGCAATCGCATCCAGTTCGTACATGAAGCCAAGGTTGTTGGTTGCAGAACCGATACGACCTGCTTCTAACATGCCGCCGAAAGCGTAGAACACACCAGACAACGCATAAATCATGATCAGGTTCAGTGCAACGTTAACACCAGAAACTTTAGCCGCTTCAGGGTTACCACCGATGGCGAAGATGTTCTTACCAAAGCGTGTTTTATTCCACAGGATCCAGACGAAGCCAATCGAAATCAACGCATAGAACGTGATGTACGAGAGCTTAAAGTTCCCCATTTTGAGGAAGCCCTGGGTAAAGGTCGAGAACCCGCTATCGAACCCCGCAATAGGTGAGGCACCCACAAAGTCGTAGTACAGGGAGTTAATACCGTAAACGATGATCATCGTACCCAAAGTGGTGATAAACGGCGTCACGTTCAGGTAAGCAATGATAATACCGTTAACCAGACCAATGATTGCGCCGATAGCGCACACGATCAGGATAACCAACGGAATGGACATGGTTTGCATTTCAGGGAAAACTTTGTTCACGTTTTCCATCGACTGCAAGAATGTCGCAGCCACAACCGCAGCCAGGCCAACCTGGCGACCCGCTGAAAGGTCAGTACCCTGAGTAACAATCAACCCTGCCACACCCAGTGCAATGATGATACGCACGGAGGATTGGGTCAGGATGTTACTTAAGTTCATTAAGCTTAAAAACGTGGGATCCTGGAAAATAATAATCGCCAACAGGACCAGTAATACGACATAAATGCCGCCTTCTTTCAGATAAGTTAGAAAACTTTTCTTATTTAACGCACTCATTTTAACAGCCCCTAAATTATCAAAGATGCACAGACGCAAGACGTAATATTTCGTTCTGCGTGGTAGTTTTAGTGTCTACAATTCCGGCAACGAGACCATTACTCATGACCAGGATACGATCTGTAATCCCTAACAACTCTGGCATTTCGGACGAAATAATGATGATTCCTTTCCCTTTTTTGGCTAGTTCAGCAATGAGCTGATAAATTTCAAATTTAGCCCCAACGTCAATCCCACGAGTTGGTTCATCTAACATTAAAATTTCTGGCTGGGTTAATAACCAACGGCCGATAATCACTTTCTGTTGGTTACCCCCTGACAACGAACCTATCGCGGTACGGTGCCCTGGTGTTTTGACACGCATCGAGTCGATTACCCACTGGGTATCGCTTTTCATGCGCGAGTTATCCAGCAAGCCAACTTTATTTTTATAATTGCGAATATTGGAAATCAGTGAGTTAAAGCCGATATCCAGGTACGCATAAATACCGGTAGAGCGACGTTCTTCAGTAACCAACGCAAAACCGTGGTTAATCGCTTCATTCGCAGTATGGTTATTAATCTTTTTGCCGTGCAGCGTAATAGTACCGTCTGATTTTTCACGGATACCAAATAGCGTCTCAACAATATCAGTACGTTTTGCACCGACCAGCCCGGCAATCCCGAGAATTTCCCCTTTGTGCAAATCGAAGGAGACATCGCGAATCGATGGCTGACGCATTGAGGTGAGGTTACGGACTTCCATAATCACTTCACCCGGCACGTTTTCTTTTGTCGGGAAGCGCTGGTTCAGCGAGCGGCCAACCATCATGGAGATGATTTTATCCATATCCAGCCCTTCTAATGGCTGGGTGGCAATCCACTGTCCGTCACGTAAAATTGTGATTTCATCACACAGCTGGAAGATTTCTTCCATTTTGTGTGAGATATAAACAATACCGCAGCCACGATCTTTTAATTTACGAATGATTTTGAAAAGGTGGTTAACTTCCTTTTCTGTCAGTGAGGATGTTGGCTCATCCATGATGACAATTTTGGCATTGTAAGAAAACGCTTTGGCAATTTCGATCATCTGCATTTGTGAAACTGACAGCGTGCCAACACGGGCGCGAGGGTCAATATCAATATCCAGCTCATCGAAAATATGTTTGGTATCGCGGTACATTTTGTCCTGGTCGACAAATACACCTTTGGTTGGGTAGCGACCCAGCCACATGTTATCCATAACGGTACGTTGTAACACCAGGTTCAGTTCCTGATGCACCATGGAAATACCGTTTTCCAGCGCTTCTTTGGTGCTGGAGAAGTTAACTTCTTTTCCCTGAAAAAGGATGCTGCCGGAATCTTTGCTGTAGATCCCAAATAGGCATTTTAATAATGTTGATTTACCGGCACCGTTCTCTCCCATTAATGCGTGAATGGAATGAGGACGGACTTTTAAATTAACATTATCCAGTGCCTTAACGCCGGGGAATGATTTATCAATGTTGGTCATTTCCAACAAATATTCCGACGACTGATTTGTAATATTGTCGACCATAATTACGGTTCCAATAGTGTCACTGAGTGGATTGAGCCGGACATAAATTACGTCCGACTCGACACCTTTAAAGCCATATCCAAAATAATTCGAATTGCAGAAAGGCAACAAGCTCATAAATCCCCGGGAACTGACTCAAGTCAGTGACCGGGGTGAGCGAGTGCAGTTAACACATCTGCGGCTCGAAGTAAGAAGGATACTTATTTGCCAGTAAATTCAGCCAAGTTGCTCTGATCAACACCGACATAAGGGATACGAACGATTTTGTTTTCAATCTTCCAGTTAGTGCCTTCAGCGGCAGGCTTACCATCGGCCAGGTTTTTAGCCAGATCGAAGGTTGCTTTAGCTTGGTTGTTAGCATCGTTCAGTACGGTACCGGCCATTGCGCCAGATTTAACCATTGCCATTGCTTCTGGCAGGGCATCTACACCAAATACTGGAACAGAAGATTTGTTGTGTGCTTTCAGCGCTTCTACAGCACCCATTGCCATCGCATCGTTGTTGGCAATAACCACTTCGATTTTGTTAGCGTTCGGGCCAGACATCCAGGCATCCATCTTATCTTTCGCCTGAGCGGTATCCCACATAGCGGTGTCTAACTGCAGTTGCTGGGTTTTCAGACCTTTGGTATTCAGCTCTTTAATAACATAAGTAGTACGAGCTTCAGCATCCGGGTGGCCTGGTTCGCCTTTCAGCAGAACAAACTGAATCTGACCATCTTTGTTCAGATCCCAAGCTGGGTTTGCAGCCCAATGCTTAGCAATCAAATCGCCCTGGATGATGCCAGATTCTTTAGAGTCAGTACCTACGTAGTAAGCTTTGTCGTAGCTATCCAGCGCTTTACGTGAAGGTTCTTTGTTGTAGAACACAATTGGAATGTTCTGGCCGCGCGCTTTTTCGATAACAGTGCCCGCTGCAGCTGGGTCAACCAGGTTGATTGCCAGTGCTTTAACGCCTTTTGCCAACAGCACGTCAATCTGATCATTCTGTTTGGACTGGTCGTTCTGGGAGTCGTTCATCAGCAGTTCTACGTCTGGAGCCGCTTTTGCGTCTTTCTCAATCGCTTTGCGAACCACTGACATAAAGTTATCGTCGTATTTGTAAATGGTCACACCAATACGGGTGTCAGCTGCATGAGCGGCTGCGCCAAACAACATGCAAGACATAATAGCGGACAGGGTCAAAACCTTCTTATTCATGGTATCTCCGGTTTTTTTGCAGGGTAGTTCTTAGTGTTATTCAGGCAGGCAGCACGGTTATAGAAACGTTACTGAATGCCGAAAAATAATCTCGTTTAAAAACTCTTCCGTGTTCTGTAACGATCCCTAACTGCTTTTATTGATATCCCCGTCATACTTCAAGTTGCTGATGCGTTGGCTGCGTTTGCTCGCCCGAATCTCTTAGCTGAGTAAGCTCACCTGGACTCACGCTCTTGCCACCTTTCTTCAACTCAAATTATTTTGGGTAAAATTTTTTGCTGAACACCTATCGGTAAACTGATTAATCACCGTTACATATAGTTTCAGCTTATAAAACGCTGACATCATAGCGATCGTAATGTTAATTAACTGTGAATTTACTCACAAATTGAAACCGGTTACATCAAAGACTTTACTCAGAGAGTGATCGGTGCCGCAATTTGCCGTGGAGCTACGGAATGGCGGCGGACTAAAGTTGGCATAAAACAGTGTGTTGCACCAAGATCGAGCGTACCTGCAGCCCCCTGTAACGCCATTTCGGTCGCCAGTCGCGCCATTGAAACAATGGGATAACGCACCGTGGTGAGTTGCGGATCGGTGTAACGCGCGATGGGGATATCATCAAAACCAATCACTGAAACATGATGTGGTACAACAATCCCGTTATCTTTCAAGGCGGTTAACGCGCCGGCTGCCATGCTATCGTTGTAAGCAAACACCGCAGTGAGATGCTGATTGCGGCCAAGCAAATCCACCATCGCCGCTTCGCCACCTTGCATATCCGGTGAACCCACGCCCACCCAGCTTTCTGGCGGTGTAATTCCCTGCTCCGTCATACCGCGCATCCACCCTTCCCGGCGATGCGCGTTATCTTCAATCGCGTGGCTGGAGGCCAGATAACCAATGCGTTGATGGCCTTGATTAAACAGCATTCGTGTCGCCATCAAAGCCCCACTGACGTTATCGAGCCCAACGCATCGGTGCTCATAGCCGGCAATAATTCGGTTAACCAGTACCATGCCTGGAATTTGATCGAGGAACTCACCTAGCTCTTGATCACTCAGAGCTTTAGCATGAACAATCAATGCGTTACAGCGTTGACGAATCAACACTTCAATAGCATGACGCTCTTTTTCTTCCTGATGGTAACTGTTGCCAATGAGCACATATTTGTTGTGCTGCTGTGCCACAACATCCACCGCTTTAACCAGTGCGCCAAAGAAGGGGTCAGACACATCCATGACCACTACGCCGATAGTGTCACTGATCTGCGTTGCCAGAGCCTGCGCGTTAGCGTTGGGCCGATAACCCAACTGCCTTACCGCCTGCATGACGCTTTCACGGGTGTCTGCACTGACCAGCGCACTGTTATTGAGGACACGGGAAACGGTCGCCACTGAGACACCGGCGATGCGGGCAACGTCACGAATGGTGATCATATTTTTCACCAGTCGAAAGTAGAGTTAGTCTCATGAATACACCCTGTATATGGCAAGGTGGCTATTTTGGCAGTGACTTAGAAATGACTACGTGAGGATGATCACAGTGATGAAAACGGTTACATACAATTCGTTAACGTTTGTGATGTATATCATTATCTTGCTGGATGTTTCAAAGAGATCCCCGCAGCGCGTGCGGTGAGTTGTCGCCATAGCCACTCAACCGGCCCCTGGCGGAAGTAACGCAACCACAGCATTGAGAACAGAATATTGATGGCCCAGATGGCAGGCACAACCGCCAATAGTGAGAGGCGGTCAAACTTCATGAACTCATCCAGGTGGAAGAAGAAAGTGGTACAAATCAACGTTTGCAGTAAGTAGTTCGACAGTGCCATACGCCCAACATGTGCCACAGCATTGACTATTCGCAAGCGCGAAAGCTGTGGCCAGTAACCGAATGCCAGCGCGGCATAACCGATGGATTGAAACGGCGCACTCAATTCACGCGGTGCTTGCAGCAAGAAAGCGCACCAACGATACGTCCAACCAAGGTGCCATTGAGCATAAATAGCCGGAATGTTGATTAACAGACCGACGATGATAAGCCACAAACCGGTGCGGCGGTAATGATGCAAACTGAATTCCCCCCGCAACCAACCGCAACGCATTAATGACGCACCCAACAGCATCATTCCGCACAATTGCCAGCCGTACTGCGCGCCTAACGCCACCAAACTCGAGGAAAGTAAGTCAATGCGATTACTGATGGCTTCCCCACCGCCATTGAGTTTCCACCATTGCTCATACTGCAAGTTGGCCGCATCAGGCACCCATGAACGATTTGGCGCGTCCCCTGAGATAAAGCCCAGCAACAGCAGCACACCAATGCCGGTGAGATACAACATCACGCCAGTATTAAACAGTGAGCGAATCCCCTGAGCGTCGCGAATCATGCGCCAGCACACCAGGCCAACCAGACCGTAGGCCAGCAAAATATCGCCATCCCACAAGAAGATAGCGTGCATGAAACCCAATAAGACTAATAACGTCAGACGTGCCTGAATCCAGCGTTTGCCGCGATGTAATAGCATCTGCAGGCCAGCGCCAAATAATAGAGCGAATAAAGTGAGGAATTTTACCTGGGCAAAGAGATCCAGAATGGCCCATGTCCAGGCATCGCGGTCGGTAATCGTACCGGACCATGCTGGATTGAGGTATGCCGCCTTCGGTAAGCCGAAGGCCACGATATTCAGTAGCAGAATGCCGAGAATAGCGACGCCACGGACAAAATCCAGCGTAATGTTTCTCTCCATACATCCTGCCTAATCTACCCATCGTCCTTCAATATGCAGGGTTGTTGGCTGGCAAAATTCGGTTGCCGCCTACCTGCATCTCGAAGTAGCTTGGGTATTAATGTTAGTTATGACGCACAGCGCGCAGAAATTCCTGACGTGTATTCTGGCTGGATTTGAACAAGCCGCCTAACGATGTCGTGGTTGTCGCACTGGTTGCATCCTGTACGCCACGCGCTTTCACACAATAATGGACCGCATCAATAGATACCGCCACATTGTTGGTGCCAAGCAATGTTTGCAGAGCAATCAGGATTTGCTGGGTTAAGCGCTCCTGGACCTGCGGACGCCGCGCAAAGAATTGCACAATGCGGTTAATTTTCGACAGGCCAATCACGGTGTCTTTCGGGATGTAGGCCACTATTGCTTTGCCATCAATAGTCACGAAATGGTGTTCGCAAGTACTGGTGAGCGTAATGTCACGCACTGTCACCATCTCATCGACTTTCATCTTGTTTTCGATGACCGTGATTTTTGGGAAGTTGGCGTAATCGAGGCCAGAGAAAATCTCATCGACATACATTTTGGCGATGCGATGCGGCGTTTCCATCAAGCTGTCGTCGCTTAAATCAAGATTCAGCAACTGCATGATTTCCGTCATATGCTCGGCGATATGACGCTTGCGGGTTTCGTTATCCAGCTCACGCAATTGTGGACGCAGCGGGGTTTCCAGGCCGTGTGCAACTAATGCTTCGTGAACCAATGCTGCTTCTGGACTTAATGATGACATACTATTTTCTCCTGCAGGTGTGACTGACCTCGGCCTTACGTGAGGCAAAGTGTGCGCTCATTGTGCGTGAGCGTGGTCGCATAATCCAGTGGTGCGAACGATATCTACACTAAATAATTCGAGTTGCATCGCGGCGGCAAGAGAACGCGTCCCGATGAGCTTACCTAAGTCAGTGATTCGGGTAAGTGAACATAGCCAACAAAGATGCAACTTGAATGATGACGGGTAAATTAATGAAATCGTCACACCCTTCGCCAAACCAGCCCACCACTGACCAATAATGCAAATCCGGCGACATATAATGCTGGCTCGAGTTGGCCGGTTAGCGACGTGGATATCGCCGACAACATCGGCCCAACTAACTGCCCCATCGCATATCCAGTTGTCAGCAACCCTGCCAGATAACGGGTATGCTGCGGTGCCAATTCACGGCCATATTGTAGCGACAGTTGCACCGCACATAAGAAACCGCCCCCGACTAACAGCGCTCCCAGAACCAGACCTGTCATGCCTGGGATCCTATCTGAGGCGAAGACTCCGAGTGCCTGTAACCACAGAACAAACGCCAACCTCTGATGGCTTTTCAACCATTGCCGCGCGGCAATACCGAGTAAAATGCCACACACTGCCGCTCCGCCAAATATCGGCCAGACGAATTGTGCGAAGGCGCTACCAGGAAAACGAGCGCTAGCCATCTGCGATAAAAACGTGGCGGGCAGAATATAACCAAACCCGGCCAGGCTGTAGCTCCAGACCAGGCGTTTGAGCTGTAAGGTTAAGACTAACGGCTCAGGTGCCGTTTCCGGGCGATGTAACTCCCCTTTTCGAGGCAAGTTGCGGGCAATCAACACAATGAATAATAGCGCCAGAAAACCATAAACCAGCCAGGCGAGGTTCGCGGATAAACCGTAACGGTGAATCGCAACCGCCGACAACCCACTGATAAATATCCCAGCCCCCGGACCGGCAAACACCGCAGCGCTTAAACCGGGCTTGCCTAAATGGGCCAGTTGCTCGTTGCTCCAGGCGGCTATTAATACCATCGCCCATCCGCTGGCACCACCAATCAGAAAACGAATCAGTGCGTGCCACAATGCAGCATCCACGGTTGCTGACAGCAGCGTCAGTATCACAGCGCCCCAGACACCGAGCATTAAACGTAACTCGACGCGCCGATGTGCACGCATGGCATCCCACGCCCCCACCAGATAACCGAGGTAGTTAATCGCTGCTACCAAACCCGCACTGGTTAAGGTAAGTTGCCCTTCCGCTATCATCAGCGGGACTTGTGGCGTAAACGCAAAACGGCCAATGCCCATTGCGACCACCAACACCAGAAATCCCGTCAATGCGATACGTGCCGCCACGCAACCCCCAATTGTTACGATTCCGTTGCCAGTATGATGCAGCATGGCTAGACTGGGGAGAAGTGAAAGTTATTCATTGATCTTGAATATAATTAAGGAAAACCGGATGGAACTCCTAGAAGAACACCGCTGTTTTGAAGGCTGGCAACAGCGCTGGCGCCATGATTCCACAGTACTGAAATGCCCGATGACGTTCAGTATTTTTCTGCCAACACCGCGCACCACTCCTCCACCGGTTCTGTACTGGCTTTCCGGTTTGACCTGTAACGACGAGAACTTCACCACCAAGGCGGGCGCACAGCGAGTTGCCTCAGAACTGGGGATTGTGCTGGTTATGCCAGATACCAGCCCGCGCGGTGAAAACATCCCTAATAATGAAAGTTATGATCTCGGCCAGGGTGCAGGTTTTTACCTGAACGCGACCGAGCAGCCGTGGGCTGACCATTTCCGCATGTACGACTATGTGAACGACGAACTGCCTGCGTTGATTGCCGATAAATTTAGCGTCAGCGAAAAAGCCTCTATTTTCGGCCATTCCATGGGCGGCCACGGTGCGCTGAGCATCGCGTTAAAAAATCCAGGCCGTTATTGTTCAGTGTCCGCCTTTGCGCCCATTGTGAATCCAAGCCGCGTGCCGTGGGGGCAAAAAGCCTTTAGCGCTTATTTAGGTGCGGACGAAGAAAAATGGCGTGAGTGGGATAGCTGTTGTTTACTGATGCAGGCCGATAGTGCGCAGGTCATCCCGGTGCTTATTGACCAAGGCGATGCCGATCAATTCCTCGCCGACCAACTGCAACCCGCGCAATTAGCCGAAGTTGCGCGCCAGAAAGACTGGCCGTTAACGTTGCGCGTGCAACCGGGTTATGATCACAGTTATTACTTTATTGCCTCGTTTATTGAAGATCATTTGCGGTTCCACGCAGAGCATTTGGCGTAAAAGAAGAGTGGATGACGCTTCTGTACGACCTACGTGAACGTAGGGGTGGATTAGCGCCAAAACAATAAAAAAAGGCGCGATCATCGCGCCCTTTTCTATCTTGGGTTGTGACTACTTTTCAAACGTTTTTGGGAACGTCATTTCGCTGTATTTCACGAAACGAGAACCTTTAGTTATCTTGTAGCCGAACCAAATCGCCAGGAACAATGGAATACCAATGTAGGTTGCGGTTACGCCAGCCCAATCAATTCTA
>NZ_DATERI010000146.1:0-6332 GCF_035271705.1 Buttiauxella sp. | reverse complement strand
TCTACCTGATCAATAAACACAGGGAAGCGATTGATACCGTGTGAATAGGTTCCTTCATTTGCCATTTCGACAAAACCAGCAGCCAGTTTTGTCGCCATTTCAGGCTCCATATCCCTTGCAAGCAAAATACGCTCATATTCTTCCTGCAAATTCTTCGTTGTCACCAATGCCATTTTGTTATCCTGTGAATTCCATATTGTGGAATCAGCACTATCAGTAATTCCGTTTTTATTGTCATTACTTCAGTTCTGGTTTCATGACGGCATGCACAAAAAAAACTCATTTCGTGATATGTATCACCAAGAGATCTTTAAATATAAGTTGACGATTTCTTTACAAAAGTTAGCTAAAAAAACAAATCGATTACCTTGTGGTACTAAAATAGAAACGTGATGACAGAGAGTGGGTAACGGATTGATAACAGACGGGATTGCATTGCAGGATTTAGAATGGGATATCCAGCATTGCTGGGCTCAATGGCTTTTATCTTTTGGGGGTAGCGTAGCTGCTAACCCGGCGTCCTGCGGGTCATCCTTAGCTCCACCGGAGCTTTTTTCAGCTCACGGGCAATCGCTATCTTCTCTTTTCTCCCATTTGTTTAATTCGTTGAACCGGGTATCAATGAAGTGGTCAACGGAAGAACGGGCACAGCAAAGCATTCTTGCCACCGCGCTGACACAGTTTCCCCGGCGCAGCATCAGCATGGCCGTAAGCCTGTGGGCATGATTTTTATCGCGGGTTTTGTGAATGGTTTTCTGCATCAGTTATCGTTCAATTCGGTGGGTGATTTGTATTGGTTTGGCGATTGATCAGATCGCAGAATCCGGCCTGAGTTCCCTTTAGGTAATCGACTATTCGGAACGTTTATTTAGAAAATTACAAAGATCTTATGGTCAGAAGCATTAAAATAAAACAATGTTTCAAATTACTCAGAAATAATATAACGAGGAGATATCATGCTCTACCAGGCTTCCGCTTCACGCTATGAAACTATGCAGTATCGCCGTTGCGGTCAAAGTGGATTAAAATTACCCGCACTTTCGCTCGGTCTGTGGCACAGTTTTGGTCATATTAGTTCACTGGAATCGCAACGTGCTCTGCTCCATGTAGCCTTTGATGCCGGTATTACCCATTTTGATCTGGCTAATAACTATGGCCCACCTCCCGGCTCAGCTGAAGAGAATCTTGGCCGTCTGCTACGTCAAGATTTTGCGCCCTATCGTGATGAGTTAATTATTGCCACCAAAGCAGGTTACGACATGTGGCCAGGCCCTTACGGAGCGGGTAGCTCGCGTAAATAT
This sequence comes from Buttiauxella sp., assembly GCF_035271705.1. GTDB lineage: Bacteria > Pseudomonadota > Gammaproteobacteria > Enterobacterales > Enterobacteriaceae > Buttiauxella. Next base: position 5,031 of record NZ_DATERI010000146.1, on the reverse strand, counting down.
CTACTTGCCAGTCTCGACCAGAGCCTGCAACGCATGGGGCTGGATTATGTTGATATCTTCTATTCGCATCGGGTAGATGAAGATACACCAATGGAAGAGACCGCTTCAGCGCTTGCCCAGGCAGTGCAAAGTGGTAAAGCATTGTATGTAGGGATTTCCTCTTACTCGCCGGAACGTACCCAAAAAATGGCTGAACTGTTGCGCGAGTGGAAAATACCGTTGCTGATCCATCAGCCTTCGTACAGTCTGCTTAACCGTTGGGTGGATAAGAGCGGCCTGCTGGATACACTTGAACAGAATGGTGCTGGCTGCATCGCCTTTACACCACTGGCACAAGGTCTGCTGACGGGCAAATATCTGAACGGTATTCCGGAGGGGTCGCGTATGCATATCGAAGGAAAACGAGCGCGTGGGCTGACAGAAAATATGCTCTCTGAGGAGAATATCAATAGCCTGCGTTTACTCAATGATATGGCCCAGCAACGTGGTCAAACCATGGCACAAATGGCGCTAAGCTGGCTGCTAAAAGATCAGCGAGTCACTTCGGTACTGATTGGAGCAAGCCACCCGTCGCAACTGGAAGAGAACGTGAAGGCGCTGGATAATCTGCATTTTAGTGCAGAGGAACTCGCGACTATCGATCAATATGTTGCGGATGGCCAGCTAAATCTATGGCAGGCATCTTCGGATAAATAATGACAAAGAGCCCGCTGACGATAATGTCGTTTGTGGGTTCTTTATAAGAATACCGAAATTAGTCTGCGATAACGTTGTGGTGTACCCCTGAGGTAGCTTGAGTTTAATAGACACTCCTTCAGGAATTAGAATGGGCTTAAAAGGAGTTCACCATGGCCAGAAAAACTCAACGTTACTCGAAAGAATTTAGAGCCAAGGTTTCCATACCTGTTGCCATATCAGGACTGGGATTAACTCATGAGAGATATCTATGTATACAACTTTATTGTCACTCACCAACTAAACCCTGAGCGCAAGCCCAGGCAGAGCTCCAGGCCCATTGGAAATTATACCCTCCCAACCAACCACTTACGTCCATCACTTCCCCGATAAAATACAATCCAGGCACGTTACGCGCTTCCATCGTACGTGAACTCAGCTCATGGGTGTCCACCCCACCAAGTGTGACTTCTGCGGTGCGATAACCTTCCGTGCCGTTCGGCTGTACGCGCCAGTTTTGCAGCGTTTCGGTCAGTTCGTTCTGCTGACGGGCATTAAGCTGTTTTAGCGTGACGTCAGGAATCTGCCCCAGTTGTTGCAAGCATTCCACCAGGCGTTTTGGTAACACGATTGCCAGCGTATTTTTCAGGCTCTGGTTTGGATGGGCATTACGCTGTTCGTTCAGAAGCTCATCCAGGTCGGTATCAGGAAGTAAGTTAACGCTGACAAACTCACCAGGCTGCCAGTAGCTGGAAAGTTGCAATACCGCAGGCCCAGAGAGACCACGATGAGTAAACAGCAAACTTTCGCGGAAGCTTACGCCGTTTTCAGCCGTGATAACGGACGGCACAGAGACACCGGATAGCACCTGTAACTGTTCGAGTAGCGGTTTGTGCAGGGTAAATGGCACCAGACCTGCGCGGGTCGGTAAAACTTTCAGCCCAAACTGCTCGGCGATTTTGTAGCCGAACGGTGTGGCACCCAGTCCTGGCATTGACAGCCCGCCTGTGGCGATGACCAGTTTTGCTGCTTGTACGCTGTCGCCATTTAATTGGATGGTATAGCCATTTTCATCACGTTCAATGCCTAACACTTCGCTGCGCAAGCGGGTGGTGACTTGCCCTTTCTCACATTCGGCAACCAGCATATCGACAATTTGCTGTGCTGAATCATCGCAAAAAAGTTGGCCGAGGGTTTTCTCATGCCACGCAATACCGTGCTTACCGACCATGTCGATAAAATCCCATTGGGTATAACGCGCAAGTGCAGATTTGCAAAAATGGGGGTTTTGGCTGAGAAACGCTGCAGGCTCGATATAAAGATTAGTAAAGTTGCAGCGCCCGCCGCCGGACATCAGGATTTTACGGCCTGGTTTTTTACCGTTATCAATAAGCAACACTTTGTTGCCCGCTTGCCCCGCAATCGCCGCACAGAACATTCCTGCAGCACCTGCGCCTATAATAACAGTATCAAACGTTCCCACTTCTTACTCCCGACTATGCTTAATGAAAGGAAGTGTAAAGATAGGTGGTTAATCGCACCAGCTAAATACATATTAACAATTGCATGTGGTTGAAAATAAATATGTAAATCTTTTCGATGTTTGACAAAGGACAGACAAACATCAAGAAAAGTCCATATTTCTGTTGGCGCATTATGGAGTTGTCTTACATAATGCGCCGCGTTCATGTCCTCACAATGGCGTAACGTCTATGGAATTTCTGTTTATCGGCCTGGATCTACATACCGGGCTCTTGTTGTTACTTGCTCTGGCATTTGTTCTCTTCTATGAAGCGATCAATGGCTTCCATGACACTGCGAATGCAGTGGCAACCGTTATCTATACACGTGCAATGCGATCGCAAGTTGCGGTGGCAATGGCGGCGTTATTTAACTTTCTCGGCGTTCTGCTTGGTGGATTGAGTGTGGCGTATGCGATTGTGCATATGTTGCCAACCGATCTGCTGTTGAACGTAGGTTCCGCTCATAGCCTGGCCATGGTGTTCTCCATGCTGTTGGCCGCTATTATCTGGAACCTTGGCACCTGGTATTTTGGGCTGCCAGCCTCCAGCTCCCATACGCTTATCGGTGCCATTATTGGTATTGGTTTGACGAACGCGTTAATGACCGGCTCCTCGGTCGTGGATGCGCTGAATATCCCGAAAGTGATTGGGATTTTCATGTCGTTGATCCTTTCCCCAATCGTGGGTCTGGTGGTTGCGGGCGGGTTAATCTTCTTGCTACGTCGCTACTGGAGCAGCACCAAGAAGCACCGCCGTATTCACCTCACACCCGCTGAACGTGAAAAACAAGACGGCAAGAAAAAACCGCCATTCTGGACACGTATCGCCCTGATTCTCTCCGCCATTGGCGTGAGTTTCTCTCATGGTGCGAACGACGGTCAGAAAGGCATTGGTTTGATTATGCTGGTGCTGATTGGTGTGGCTCCTGCGGGCTTCGTGGTGAATATGAATGCTTCCGGTTACGACATTACTCGTACTCGCGATGCCATCACTCACCTTGAGCAATACTACGCACTCCACAGCGATGCTATTAAGCACGTCATTGACCTCAATCCGGTTATCCCAACCCCTGAAGAAGTGAAGGGCCAGGATAAACCTGTTGAGTTCCATTGCGATGCTGGCCGCGCCATGATTGCGGTACAGCGTGCGAAGGAGATGCTGGGCAATATCGATAGCTACAGCCAGCTGAGCGTTGAGCAGCGTAGCCATATGCGCCGCCTGTTACTGTGCATCTCTGACACCTCAGAAAAAGTCGCCAAGCTCCCGGAAACCACTTCGGAAGATAAGCGCTTCCTGAAAAAGCTGAAAACTGACTTGCTGTATACCATCGAGTACGCACCTATTTGGATTATCATGGCGGTCGCTCTGGCGCTCGGCATCGGTACGATGATTGGCTGGCGTCGTGTGGCAACAACTATCGGTGAGAAGATTGGTAAAAAAGGCATGACGTATGCGCAGGGTATGTCCGCGCAGTTAACAGCCGCCGTCTCCATTGGTGTTGCCAGCTACACCGGTATGCCGGTTTCCACAACACACGTTCTTTCTTCTTCCGTAGCGGGGACGATGCTGGTTGATGGTGGCGGTTTGCAGCGTAAGACAGTAACCAATATCCTGATGGCGTGGGTGCTTACGCTACCCGTGTCGATTTTGCTGTCTGGTGGCTTGTACTGGATTTCACTGCATCTCATCTAAGGTCTTGTGTCGGATGGCGCTACGCTTGTCCGGCCTACAAACCATAAAACAAAAGCGGGTCAGTTTACTGGCCCGCTTTTTTAATGCGCCCAACCCCTTAATGCCAAATCATTAGACCAATCAAGCTTATTGCGACTAATCCACACAAGGCGCTGGTCAAAATAAACTGGCGGCGCAAGCGCTCACAACGGCGGATAAACTCGTCATCGTGATGATCAAGATAACGCTGGGCGTAGATATAACTCACTAAACGGATCTGTTTGCTGGGCTGCCCATGAGAGGTAAAGAATCCGCCTCCGTCGACATACTGATAAAGCAGCGGATCGCACCCGCGCAGTACCACCAGTAATGCGCGCAAAGATGAGTAATAACGCGCCATATTCACAACACAAACTACACATAGCGCCCAAAAAAGCGCAACGGTGCTGATCATCATAATTTCTCCCCCCCGGTGAAGCCCCAGAACATCACTCCAGGGCAACCTCTCACCCCGAAAACTAGAAAGACTATTCAGCGAGCCCAAAAAACCGATCCAGTTCACATTACTATTTCGGAACGGCTTATTTAATAGTGTAGGAGATCTGTTAATTTTTTTGCCACATCGTTAATCATTATCAAAGCGATAAAAGCTATTTAAGGCTTAAATGTATACAGCGATGGCACATTGACGGTATCTATCGTTCGATATAGGGTAGAAATATCATCTACAATTTAAGTCCTTACACGCGGGTATCACAGATGAAATGTATCGTGCTATCCGACCAGGCTGGTCATCGAAAACTTATGGAAGGAGTAAAATTATGGCTTACAAACACATTCTGATCGCGGTAGACCTCTCCCCGGAGAGCAAAGTACTGGTGGAAAAAGCGGTTTTTATGGCCCGTCCATACAACGCGAAGGTTTCCCTGATTCATGTTGATGTAAATTACTCCGATCTCTATACCGGATTGATCGATGTAAATCTGGGTGATATGCAGAAACGTATTTCTGAAGAAACGCACAACGCACTGAGCGAATTGTCTACCGGTGCGGGCTATCCGATTACTGAAACGCTGAGCGGCAGCGGCGATCTTGGCCAGGTTTTGGTGGATGCAATTAAGAAGTACGACATGGATTTAGTGGTCTGTGGTCATCACCAGGA
>NZ_DATERI010000145.1:0-10685 GCF_035271705.1 Buttiauxella sp. | reverse complement strand
GAAATCACACCGTCACATATTCTTGAGGACGGCAAAGATTACGTCCCAACTAAAAAATGGGTTAACTTTGGCAGCCACTTTGCGGCGATTGCTGCAGCTGGCCCGTTGGTCGGCCCAGTACTGGCGGCACAATACGGCTACTTGCCAAGCTTCTTATGGCTATTAATTGGCTGTGTGGTGGGCGGTGCGGTGCACGATACCGTGGTGCTTTTCGCTTCAATGAAGCACCGTGGAAAGTCACTTTCAGAAGTGGCAAAAGCGGAGCTTGGGCCAGTGGCTGGCTGGTGTACCGGGCTGGCAATGCTGTTCATCATCACCATTACCATGGCGGGTTTGTCGATGGTGGTGGTTCATGCGCTGGAACGTAACCCGTGGGGGACATTCGCGGTGTTTATGACCATCCCGGTGGCAATTTGCGTCGGCCTGTGGGAGCGTTTCACTGGCAGCATGCGCGGTGCAACCTGGGTTGGCATTATCGTGATTTTCGCCTGTGTGATAGCTGGGCCGTATATTCAGGAGTCCGCATTCGGCGAATGGCTGAGTTTCCGCGCGTCGACCGTTAGCCTGGTGCTGCCGTTCTATGCGTTTTTTGCAACCGCACTCCCGGTGTGGATGCTGCTTACGCCGCGCGGATACCTCTCAAGCTTTATGAAAATTGGTGTATTCGGTGCGCTGGTGGTTGGCGTGGTGTTCATTAACCCGGAAATTCAGTTCCCGGCGGTGACCCAGTTTATCCACGGTAACGGCCCAGTGTTAGCAGGACCGGTTTGGCCATTTATCTCAATCACCATTGCGTGCGGTGCTATTTCTGGTTTCCATGCGTTTATCGGTTCCGGCACCACGCCCAAGCAAATCGATAAATGGAACGATATTCTGCCGGTGGCATTCGGTGCGATGCTTGCGGAATGCGTCGTCGGTGTGATGGCGTTAATCGCCGCGACCGCACTGCATCCTGCGGATTACTTCGCGATCAACGCGACACCTGAAGTGTTTGCTGGTCTCGGCATGGACGTAGTCAATCTGCCGCAGCTTAGCGAGTCTATCGGTCTGGATTTATACGGGCGTACCGGTGGGGCAGTGACCCTGGCGGTGGGTATGGCAGATATCTTTACGCGCATCCCATGGTTTAGCCATTTAGCCTCTTACTTCTTCCAGTTCGTCATCATGTTTGAAGCGGTATTTATCCTGACGGCAGTGGATTCCGGCACGCGTGTTGCTCGCTATTTGCTGCAAGATTTCCTCGGTGATATCTGGCCTCCGCTGAAACGCACCAACTGGATGCCAGGTGCGATTGGTTGCAGCATCGTGGCCTGTGTGCTGTGGGGTTATCTGTTGAACTCCGGTGATATCAACTCAGTGTGGGCGTTGTTTGGGGTATCTAACCAACTGATGGCCTCCATCGGCCTGATGATCGGTACCACTATTATTTTGCGTATGTCGGAAAAGCGTTGGTATGCACTGACTTGCCTGATACCGCTGTCGTACCTGTACGTGACGGTAAACTACGCAGCGTATTGGATGGTGAAAAACGTCTATTTCAATAGCGCAGCCAAAGGCTTCAACATCTTCAACGGTACGATTTCGATTGTGATGGTCGCACTTGGGCTGGTGATTATGGTGGCGTCGATTCAACGCTGGTTTGTGTTGTGGCGTGCTCGCGGCAATTCAGAACCGATTGAATTGTTGTCCTGATAAGTAAACTGCATGAACTAAACTTAATTAACTAAACTGAAGGCTGGTCATCCGTGACCGGCCTTTTTACTTACTGAAAAACAACAGAATTAGAGTAATCGGCGCGGTATTGAATCTTCACGCGCTGACCCTTTAGGGTATATTCGGTATACGGATAAACTTCTTCCCAGCCAGCGGCTTTCAATTTCGCTTCTACTGCGCTGGTGGACAGGCCCATCAGATCTTTTTTCTCGAGTTTCTTCGCACTCGTCGCGCTGGTGCTGTCGGCTTGTTGCAATGCACCATGTTTATGCGATTTCGCCCATTCGCCCGTTGTTTCATAACCGTTGCGGGTGAAACTCAGGGTGTAACCCGCACCTTTCCACTCTGCAAAATCAGGATTGTTAATGGTTTGGGTCGCTTTTTTACCATTGATGGTCACCGCGTTAGCGCTGACAACCACGCTCACCGGATCACCTGCACCTTTCCAGCTACCATCGGCCAAATCCAGTGCCATTGCCACAGGGGATAACACCAATCCACCCACCAGCGTTGCTACTACCAGGTTAAACTTATTCATCATTGCCTCTATTATTTATTAGCATCCCTTAATTATTGCCCATTGGAAAAGTTTAAGGAATTGAATGTAATTTTGCGGCGAAATAATGCTGCCGAGTAGCTTAGCCGTTGTTGATATAAATCAAATTGATGAGGGTGTTTTCGGTAAGTATTCTTAAAAAGAATGATTGATGGGCGAGCGGGGGGTTTTACACCTTCATGTGAAGGGCCACTGACCCGCGAACGGTCAGTGGCTTTGTCGATTATGCTACCGTAGCAGCCTTATTAATGGGTTGTTCCAGGACCATCGTCTGTGTCTGGCTTAGGCTTATTTCCGCCGCACGCAGCATTTTAAGGATCTCGTAAAGCAGATCGCTGCGCGCTGCGCTGACCATACGCGGGCTATTCACATTGCCGGTGACGCTCAGCACAATTCCAGTTGGCCCCAGCTCTTTAAAGCTGACTGACGGTGGTGGGTTTTCCAGAATAGATTCATGTAAATTATAAGCTTCGATCAGTAAATTGCGCACTTGTTCAGGGTCGATATCCAACGGGAAAGTCAGAGTAATGGTCGCCACCCCTTGGGCGTTGCCCATCGTGGCGTTACGCACGTTCTGCGAAATAAGCTGTGAATTGGGCACAATAACCGTGGATTTATCGCTTAACTGGATCTCCGTTGCACGCACGTTTATACGGCGAATATCACCTTCAACTCCGCTGATACTCACCAAATCACCCACTTTTACCGGGCGCTCGGTTAACAAAATCAACCCAGAGATAAAGTTCTTCACAATCTCCTGTAAACCAAAACCGATACCCACCGACAGGGCGCTGACTATCCAGGCCAGTTTGTTCCATTCAATGCCGAGCATCGACAGCGTCAGCATGATAATCAGCACGTAGCCGACGTTGGTAAACAACGTCACCAACGAGGCACGCAGGCCGCGATCCATATTGGTTTTTGGCAGGAAATCGTTATCCAACCAGCGACGTGTGGAACGCAATACATACCAACCGACGACCAGGCACAACACCGCGTTTACCGCGTGTGCAGGGATAATATTCATCCCTTCAAGACCTTTCCCGCCCCACATTTCCGCAACTTTGATGAGTAATTCCATCGGCGTCGTGGTGCCGAAGGTGCCATTGAGCAGCGCAACAGCGGCCATGATCAAAAGGCTGGTTTTCCCCAAAGCGGAAAACAAGGTCGAGGCAAGTGAAAGATGGCGGTCATTAAGGCTTAGCGTGCTTTTGAGGATTTTCCCCGCCTGGGTGGTCGGTGAAAAGACCGCTTCACATAAATCCACCACGAAATGAATCAGCAGATACAGGCTGGAAACAACCAGACCAATCCATAGCAATTCGAAGGTGACGAAGCGCGCCAGCGGAATATAGCCAATCAATAATGCCAGCAGGATAACAAATGCGGTAAGGCTGATGACCAGATGGATAAGACCCGCAACCGTAGAGCGAGCCTCGGTTTGCTCACCATCGGCACTCATTTTTCGGCGAATCCTGTTCACGCGAATCGGCGCAATCAGGCAATTGAGTGCCACCAGCAAAGCCGCCAGGCCGTTGCCAAAAAGCGTGGCAGCAATGCTTGCACCGAGCAACGCATTAAGCTGTTCGATGATGCCAAAGATAAAGATGAAGGTCGCCAGCAAAATCGGGAACGAGGCCAGCGTTTTCGCCAGTGGATCTGCAATACCCGGCAGACGCCAGGACGGATGGTTATTCGACAACAGAGCGATACCCAAACCGGCAATCACCGCTGAAAAATAGGTTAGCTCAACCAGTTGGTCGGCAAATTCATTTATCCATTGCGAGGTGTCGGGTAGGCGGGTGAAGGTATAGCACAACAACTGCATGCTTATACCCAACGTCAACGTGGTGCTTAACGTGGTAAAGCAGGCGAGGAAACTGCGACGAAAACGACCTTGTGGCAGCCAGCGAGGCAACACCCAATTCATTGGCTTGTCCAGTAAACGACGGCCAAATATTCCAATGCCTAACGCCAGAAGCAGATAGATAGCGCTTCCCAGACGCCAGTCTTCGCTCCATGCCTGGTGCCATGCATCGCTCACTTGCGTCCCAAAATCGCTGAAACGCGAGGCATCTTTATCGCTTGGGTCAAAAACGGGTGACCAGAAGTTCTCGCCCAGAATACTGCCGGTATTAAGCGCGATTTGTGTTTTTAGCGCGTCACGACGTAGCCCAGCAATCTGTGATGAGAGGTTTTGCGCACCCACGATAATCGCTTTGGTTTGCTCAATTTGTGTCGTGAGCAAGGTTTTACTGTTGTTCAATTGCTTACGCTGACTAATCACCTGCGGTGTTTCCGTCAGCGTACCCGGTGCCGGAACGGGCCCAAGCACGTCCAGCTGCGCCTGAATCTGTGCTAATTGTGGAGTTAACGCAACGGTGAGCTTATCTGCTTGAGTGACCAGATTTTGTGAATCGTCATTAAGGGTGGTGAACTCTTTGTCAGCTTTCGCGGTAGACACTCGTTGTTTGAGTGAATCCAACTGCTTTTGCAGCGCAGGAAGCGCAGTGCTGACATTGACCTTAACCGACTCTTCAGTGTCAGGATGCTCTGTGGCCTCGACGGCTTGAGAAAGGAAGGGGGTCAACAACAAACAAGACAACAATGCCAGCAACAATAGCGGCATTTTTAACGGTTTACGCATCATACGCATAGAGAGACAGTTCCGGGATTTCGAAAAAATTGAAATTGATGAGAATCGGCTAAGGATACCCGTAATTCACCGGAAACCAACCAGGGTAAGTCTGTTTATGTTAATTAAATGTATCCCCGACAAGCTGTTTACTGCGCTACGTATTGTCAGGTGATTCATGTATTCCCGTAGATTGGCGTGCCTGCTGCAAAATGCCGCAGGCACAAATTTCACTGCCAATATCTCCTTATTCGAAAGTGTTGAGCAGAAGACGTAACGGTTTATCCTCAGTAATATTCGCTATTTCAATCAAGGTGATACCGGCTTCATCATATTCCCATTGAGTCATTTGCTGGTCACCCACCCAGACTGATGCCACGTTTTTGTGCAGTGCAAGCCCGACTTTCTGCACATTTAACTGCCCACCCAGCACCGTTAAAACAAACTCAGCGGGTGTAAATTGAGCCACTCCCCATCCGCCACTGAGTGACCAGAAATAGCTTTGTTCACGCAACTTTTGGTCAACAGGATTGAACGATATTGCATGCTTACCCATATCGAAGCGGAAACCACTCCATGCGATTAACAAGCCATAACTTGCCAATGAACGCGCGTAATTACTGCCGCATTCAAATTCGTTCCATGGATTGCGGTTGTGGCCATTAAAACGTTCGCGAATGGCTTCCACCATTTCAACACCTTCAGCTAGCAGGCCGTAAGTGATCATCTGTGATGCAGCCTGATATTCAAATCCGGTCATCATCTCTTCAGCATAAGGGATGGGGATGTTCGGTTGTTTATCTGGCCACGCACAAATACAGGTCCCTTTTTCATCATTTAGGGCGAAATTACGGCAAGGATTAGTGTGATCACGCATCGAGCGGAAATTATTTTCCCAGATAGCGTTCAATGCCAGTTTTGCATTTTTAACAGGGAATACCGGTTGCATGCTGCAAAGGTCTGCAAGCCATTGCCCCATCAATTGGTCAATATGGCAGCCATCTCCTAACTGATATTTAATCTGCTGAAGTTCATCATTCCAGTATAAATCATAGATATTCCCTGAATCGTTATTCCAGGTTGTTTCATGCTCGCGACAATAGGGCGATAACAGCGTTTTATCTGTCAGATCTATTTTTTGTTGATAGTATTCACCGTTAAAAAATAGCTCGTCTATTTTTGATAATCCATTATTGAGGATGTGTTCCCATTCCTGACATTTTTCCTTATCACCTAAGATTTCTGCAATTAAAATACCTGCTTGCAGTGCAGCAAGATAAATCCCGGTCAACCAGGGATTTGGGCCAAACAGTTCCATATCAAGAGTATGGTGCTGGCGACCGGTTAAAATACCTTGTGCATCAGGGTCCCATAAATCGTCATTTTCTGTACTCCAGGCAAAGGCCAGCATTTTCTGGATGGCTGGCCACTTCTCTTGTAACCACTGTTTGTCACCGCAAATAAGCCAATCGCGATAGATATTGATAATTTCGCCAAACTGCCCGTCAGCGCATGCACGAAAATCAGAAACAGCACTTCCCAGAGGCAACATCAACCTAAAATTCAGGCTTCCCGAAGAGCGAAGATTAAATTTCTGATTGAGATCTCGCTGGCTACGGGATAAGCGAGGGAACAGGAATGCCAGCGCTTGCGCATAATTCCAGACATGTACACAAGACCCTTCACAACTGCCGATGTTATCAAGATTACCTTCCCAACCATAAAAGCTGCCATCCTCAAGACGCAGACAGGTAGGGGATTTTAAAACGGCCAGATTCGCGGAAATGGCCTCCAGGACGACAGGCGGTAAAGAGGAACTATGGAGCGCATGATGGAACTTTTGGCTCATCTCCCGGAGCCGCTCAGCATGCTTAAAAGCATAATTTAATACGTGTATTGCGCTGTCAAACTGGGTGGCATAATAATTACGCCAGGTAGGCTCACCATTATAATCTTCGTATCTAACCAGTTCGAGCGTCTCTTTGTTATACCATTTCTGCCAGTAATTCCATGTTGTTGGAATATACCAGCTTAAATAAAATTTTACCCGCTTTGACTCTCCCGCTGGAATATGAATGTGTGACGCTAACGTGGAACAATCTTGCTCCGCTTTGCCACCCGTAGAATATTTTCGATTAATTAATTTGCCGGGTTTACAAAAATCACGCCAGAATATTGACAGGTTATCAAACCAACTTCCCCGGAACCAATATTCTTGATAGCTGATATTACCGCCCGTTGTCATCATTGCCAACTCGCCGAAACGCGGGTCACTGTTATCCCAATGCGATTGTGTTAGCGAAATAATATGTTTATCACCATGTTGATGATAAGTATTATAGGTCTCTGATTCCGATGACATATTTTGCAATGAACAGCTTAAGGTATAATCCAGATTATCATTGCTGGTGTTGGTTATCTCCCATTCAAAACAGGCTAAAGGCAGTGAAGAGTCGTCTTCGTTGTCTGGAATAAAAGGGCTCCAGGCTACAAGTTTGACTTCGCCTGGGAAATGCTCATCCTGGAATGACAGGTTGGCAAAGGGGAATTCCCCATTGAAATCGACTTTCGCGAAATGCGGCATCCCGGCCATCATCTCGCTATTGGGTCCGCAACCAAAACCAGTATGTTTTTTGCTTAACCGGTCACGTTGGGCCATGACTCCCATGGCACTGCCTTGATAGTCACCTTGTAATAATCTGGCATCGACAACATGCCCATCACGTTCAGCCTTAATGGCAAAATGTGAATAACCGTTATATCGGCCTTTATCAGGGTGATTGAATATTTCCCAATCAATGAGATGGCCATTTCCAGCCAGGCCGATACCTCCACTTCCTATCCCACCAAGCGGAAAACTAATTTCTTTAGTTTTATCATTACTATAAAAAGACATCAGACTATACCTCTAATTTGTGCGTCACGTAATTTGAGTTGTTCGGAAACTTCTATATTTCGCTGTTCTGATAATTCGTAAAAAGAGAGGGCGACGGTTGATACTAGGAATAAAATGCCAGGAATCAGGTTGAAAGAGTAATTAATGCCATCGAGAGTCGATGCACTCTGCTGTGTATTAGGGATGTAGTTGATGAATGCAAGGATATATCCTGTCGCGGCCCCACCAATAGCACCTGATAATTTTAACTGGAAAAGGTTAAGGGAGAAAATCATCCCTTCTACACGTTTTTTCTCTTTAAATTCATGCCATGCAACGGTATCTGGCAGCATTGCCCCAAGAACCACACCCAATACGCCGAGGAAGAAACTCGGTATGCTCTGTAGGAAAACGCCCATCCAGGTGGTGACGTGCCCAAGGAAGAACATCGCAATACACGACAGTCCAAGCAGTACAGAGGTCAACCGGCATAAATTCAGTTTCCCTAATTTGCTGGATAAAGTCGCTGTGACTATGGCACCTAGCAATGCCAGGAATGTCGATAATCCCAGATAAGATGCCATTGCGGCTTCACTATGGAAAACATATTTAAAGTAGTACAGCCCGAAACCCACTCTTGAAGAAATAACAAGATTGAAAATAAACCAAAATGTCATCAGGATAATTAACGGTTTATTTTTAGTGAACAATTCAGCATAAACCACAGGAGAAAGATGATGTGATTTCTTTTCGTTCGAATGTATTTCTTTAGTGTTAGTGAAGTTGACTATGGCGCAAATAATAAAAAATATGCCATAAATAATCGCTAGTTTACTCCAGGAATTAGACAGCAGTGCTAATAATGGCAAGGTCATTAGGCTGGTCAGCCATTGGCCGCACATGGCCGCTGTTCTGGTAATGTAAACTAATCTATTACGTTCCACTGGATCACGGGTGATTACGGTAGATAAAGCCCAGTAGGGAACATCAAAAGATGTATAGGAGGCACTCAACATAAAGTAGGTTAAATAAGCCCAGGCAATTTTCCCACTCAGCGAGATATCGGGTACAGAATAGGTGGCAATCAATGACAATGCGCAGGTGACGCCACCAAATATCATCCATGGACGAAATTTACCCCAGCGCGTGTGCGTATTGTCAAAAATCCATCCCCAAATCAAATCTGAAAGGGTATCCCAGATTCTTGTAACAAGAAAAATGGTTGCCACGGTTGCTGTAGGGATCCCCACTGAATCTGTATAATAGAGCATTAAAAAAGTTACAATCATCACAAAAATAGTATTGTCTGCAATGCCTCCCAATGCGTAACTGACAATCGTTTTTGCGCTTAATTTTTCTGTTGCGTTGTTGTTCATTGTTATTTCCATATAAGCAGACTTGTGTTTATAAGGCTAACCAGATATTTTTCATCCAAAGAAATTCTGTTAGTTATTATGAAAAACTTTTGCTTAGAAATTCCATGGCGGTTTACTCCTCGATACGCAAGCCGTAACTTTTAAATTTTTCAAGCACCAGGGCGATTTCTTCATCAGGTAATATCGGTACTGAATCGGTGACTGGCAGGGATGGGGTGATTAACAGACCACCCCGGTAACGGACGCTCACATTACCCGCCGTCCCCTGATTTAGACCCAGGCGAGTCATCTCCAGACAGGGATGAATGATTTCACGAGCGAGTGAAGCTCTTTCCATTTTGTTGCCTCTCTAAATTTCTGAAATAAAAATAAACATGGAGAAGTCCTGTTTTTATCTTCATGTATTCAGTGGTGATAAGAAGTTGTCATTATGGAAGTTGTGATGGTTATCAAGTTAAATGGCTTTTTTAGATTCAATGTTATTGCTATGGAAGTAGCAATAATGCCCGTTTTATTCCAGGTGGATTTAAACGGTCAAATAATGATTAAAAATTGTGTTGAAATATTTTGGAGTGCCGGTTGTGCAAATAAATAAAACCAATCATGTATGTATGTTTTAATTTGCATTCAATGAGCAAAAGAAATTTGAGTGTTGCTATTTTATTGAAGTGATCATACTCACACTTCATCTATCAATAATATTTATTGTAGTTGGATTCATGTTTTGGTCATGGTTTTAATGAGTGAGTTCTGTATTTTAAAATGAGTGGATTATGTGTTTTTCAATGAAGGGCTCATGGATAGATGTAGAAGGTCAGGATTATCGCGCCTGCCAAAATTATGGGTCTCTGTATAAAAATAATGGGCATGGGGGGGAAGCTGCATTACCCCATGTTATTTCAGTGAGAGGAGAGTGTTTGTGAAGACGATGCGCCATACGGCTATGGTAGAACTGATTCAACAATATGAAACCCTAACAACTGAAAATCTCGCTGATCTATTAAAGGTCAGTAAAGAAACAATCCGCCGGGATCTGAATGCGCTACAGGCGCAGGGGAAAATCATTCGCCAGCATGGTCGAGCTAAAAGTATCAAGCACGATAATCATGACAGTGGGGATCCTTTTAGCGCTCGCCTGAAATGCCATTTTACCAGTAAAGCTGACATTGCACGCCAAACCTTACCGTGGATTAGTGCAGGAATGACCATCGCGCTGGATGCGAGTTCCACATGTTGGTATCTGGCAAAACAGCTCCCCGATATCGATATTACCGTCTTTACCAATAGTGTTCGTATTTGCCAGGAACTTGCAAAATGGGAAAATATACGGCTCATTAGTTCCGGCGGTTTACTACAACGAAAATATGCTTGCTACGTGAATCCGGCAATTATACCCCAGCTTAAAGAACTGGAGATCGACCTGTTTCTTTTTTCTTGTGAAGGCATTGATAAAGACGGTGTGCTATGGGACTCAAATATCTATAACGCAGAATTTAAATCCTTATTGATGAAGCGTGCTACTCAGTCTTT
>NZ_DATERI010000144.1:0-16662 GCF_035271705.1 Buttiauxella sp. | reverse complement strand
GGGTTTCAGCAGATCTCTCGAGCCTGGGGTAATCAATACAACGGGGACATCGTCCGGAACAATCACCATTTTCTCCTGGTCTTTAACCTTCACGGTCATGGTGTGGCCATTGCTATTCACCAGTTTGCCAACCGTACCATTTGTCATGGTGTTCACGTTACCGTCCGCAGACTCAAAGGGGTTAAACCCTTCACCTGTCCCACGCAAGCTTGGGGAAAATACGTGCACTTCCAGCGCTTTCAGCGTGCCATCGGCCTGCTGCACCGCCGCCGTACCAATAAAACTATCAGGCTTTATGTCGCTGATTTTTGCCTTGCTGACGCTGTTCACTTTGGTTTTGTCTGTCAAAGCCACGTCGAGCTTCTCCCCCTGGCGGGTAGTGATTGTGACTGTTTTGTCATTTACTGACTCGATTGTTCCACGAATGGGCCTAATAACATTATCAGCCTGAGCCGCCAAAGCCCCCGTACTCAGCAGCAGAGCACTGAGCAACAATGCGGGAAAACAACGCGTTATCATGATTCTCTCCAGAATTCACAGTATGAATAGTTAGCAACCTTATTAAGGGTAATTCGCAAATGAAAACCGGGGAGGAAAGTGGTGTGAAAGAGTGTGTTTAAAGATTTCGTCGAATCGTGTTGTTGCTGGCAGTTGTGGCTAAACTATCGTGATACGCTGCGTGAATTCGATATTCACTGTGCTGGTTCAGGAAGAAATATGGCTTTCAAATATGCTTTGTTATTGCTTGTCCCGCTCGCCATTATTGGTTGCTCATCAACGGATACCTCAGGCTATGACGGGCATCGTACATATGGCCCAACCGAAACCGACGAGTTTATCCGCTCGCAACAGGCCAATCCCTACAACAGCCGGGAAAATCTAACCGAGGAACAACGTAGGGAAATTAGCGAACAGATGAGGGCAGAAAGGCTTGAAGCCCGCGGCAGAATGGATAACAGCACCGACAGCGGCGATGGTTTAGGGCAAACCGTTCCGAAAGGCTTCTATAACTAATTGAACAGCAGGCCGCGCATCTTTTTCCGTATCTAAAAACCCCATCGCTAAAAACAAAAAACCCCGCTGGTGAGGCGAGGTCTTTTGTTTTTACTGCACAGTGCTTTTACTGCTTTGCACACCACACAACATCAACCCCCAAAATATACGACGAAAGCCGCTGTGGAGCAAATACTTGCTGCTATTGTGAGCGACGCATAAAAGGTCGCCTGCGAAGCTGTTCGCATTTTTATCAAAATACTGTTTATTTATACAGCTCTGTGGATATACTGAGTGTGTTGAAAGTGATGTGCCCTGAGGCCGCAAACCGCCGCGCAATTCAAGTCCTGGCTGAAACGGGTGGTGCCGTCAGTGCCTTAACCTCAGAGGAGCACACCACACAAACTCAACAAATTCAGCTGACTACAGGCAGCGGAAAGGCTTGTCGGCTGACCGTGCTCCTGACCACAGGAGAAAGCGTATGGGCTTGATGGAACTGGCTATTTTGTTTCTGAAACTCATGGTTGCGTTGCTGCAACTGCTTGAAGCTGCCATGAAAAACTTCAAGTAATTCATTGGCTTCAAGTCGCACCAAAAGGAGGCGGGAAACCGCCTCCTTTTTATAAACTCCGGCGGCCGTTTGGCTGGCAACAAAAATTGCCGTTCAGGCTTTAAAAGCTGCCATTAAATCCCCTTACGAAAAGCATGACACCATAGGGCTTTATTATCTTTGTGTGGTAGATTCCTCTCGATTTTTTGACACAGTCAGTTTTATAAACTGGCATTTGGCATCTAAATCCCTACAACACACTTGAGAATATGAAAAAGCTAGCCCACATTCACCTACTGATGATGTTAATTCTTTTGGTTGCCGTCGGGCAGATGACGCAGACCATTTATATTCCGTCGATTCCCGATATGGCTCACGACTTCGGGGTACGCAACGGCGCAATCCAGCAGGTGATGGCGGCGTATTTGCTGACTTATGGCATCTCACAACTTGTCTACGGGCCGATTTCAGACCGCATTGGTCGCCGCCCGGTGATTCTTGCAGGCATGAGCATTTTTATCCTCGCAACAGTGTGGGCATTGTTTACCACCAATTTAACCGCACTGGTGATTGCCAGCGCATTGCAAGGGATGGGAACCGGTGTGGCAGGCGTGATGGCGCGCACCATGCCACGCGATCTCTACGAAGGTTCATCGCTTCGTTCGGCCAATAGTTTGCTGAACATGGGGATACTTGTCAGCCCACTGATTGCCCCGGTGATTGGCGGCATGCTTGATTCCGCTTGGGGTTGGCGTGCCTGTTACGGCTTCCTGCTGGTGCTGTGTATCATTGTCGCGTTCTGCATGCTGCGCTGGCTACCGGAAACGCGCCCCGTTCAGGCCACACCTCAGCGCCTTATGACGAGCTACAAAACGCTGCTGGGCAGCGGATCGTTCAATTGCTACTTGCTGATGCTGGTGGGTGGCCTTGCAGGCGTGGCGGTCTTTGAAGCCTGTTCTGGCGTATTGATGGGTGGTGTTCTGGGGTTAAACGGCGTTGTAGTCAGCATTCTGTTTATCCTGCCGATTCCGGCAGCATTTTTTGGGGCATGGTACGCAGGCCGGCAAAATGCCCGTTTTTCATCGCTGATGTGGCAGGCGGTTTTGAGCTGCCTGGTTGCAGGCATCTTGATGTGGATCCCAGGCTTGATCGGTTTCATGAATATCTGGACTCTGTTGGTGCCTGCGGCGCTGTTCTTCTTTGGTGCCGGAATGCTATTCCCGCTGGCAACCAGCGGTGCGATGGAGCCATTCCCGTTCCTCGCTGGGACCGCAGGCGCGTTAGTTGGTGGGTTGCAAAATATGGGTTCAGGCGTGATGGCGTGGTTTTCCGCATTATTGCCACAAACCGGGCAATTTAGCCTCGGTATGTTAATGACAGCCATGGGTGTGATGATTTTGTTCTGCTGGCTGCCACTGGCGCATAAATTCCAGCAAAGTGAACAGACTATCTAAAAGAAAAAACTTGCTGCCCACAAAGGAGTGCGAAAATGGGCAGCAAGAGTGCTTGTAGATACAGCACCAGGTTTAAGCGATAGCAACAGGCCGAATTTTAATGCGGTCAAGTGGACCGACAATAAACACATACGAAACCAACCCAATCAACCCCATCGATCCCACATATAAAATCGCGTAATCAAAGGATTGTGTGGTCGACAAGATATAGCCGATAACCAATGGGGTGACAATACTCGCCAGGTTGCCGCACATGTTAAATACTCCACCGGCAACACCGAGCACTTCTTTTGGAGAAGTATCACTCAGAACACACCAACCGAGATTGCCAAATCCCTTAGCAAAGAAAGCGATACTCATTGCCGCAACCACTACAACTTCTGAACCGCTATAGTTCGCCGTGACAATCACACAAGAGAGCAACATGCCGCAGATAATTGGCAATTTTCTGGCGTAAGTCAGGCTGTAACCTTTACGCAGCAGGTAGTCAGAGAACATCCCACCAATTAGCCCGCCGGCAAAACCTGCTATCGCAGGAATCGAAGCCACTAAACCTACTTTCAAAATTGACATACCTTTCGCCTGATAAAGATAAGTCGGGAACCAGGTTAAAAAGAACCAAGTAATTGATGTCACACAAAATTGACCGATATACACGCCAATCATCATGCGATTTACACAGACTTGTTTAATTTGTGAGAAAGTGTATTTCTGTTTTTCCTCTTTAATACCTAATAAAGGTTCGCCACCACCCTCTTTTATATAATCAATTTCCTGCTGGTTAATGCGTTTATGGCGAAATGGGTCCTGAACATACATCAACCAGAAAACACCTAATACAATACCGATGGCACCAATATAATAAAAGACATAGTGCCAACTCCATGTATACAAAATAATGGTCATCAGCGGGGTGATAATCCCCAGTGAAATATACTGGGCAGCCTGATAAACCGACGTAACAAAACCACGTTCTTTATTAGGAAACCACTGTACGCTAAGACGACTGTTAGCTGGAAAAGCCGGGGCTTCAATGGCACCCATCAGTAAACGTAACACGATGAGAGCCATTAACGGTGCAGCAAATAGATAAATTGTTCCCTGAAACATGGTTACTACTGACCAACCAATAAGCGCGACGCCATAAACAAGACGCGATCCATATTTATCCAGCAGCCACCCGCCAGGGATTTGCATAATTACGTAGGAAATACCAAAGGATGAAAATGCCAGCCCCATCATCTCTGGGTCAAAACCTAACTCTTTACTCATGAACGGAGCAACAACGGAAAGTGTTGCACGATCAGCATAATTAAATACCGTAGCTAAAAATAGAAACAATAGAATTGTATAACGAACTTTCGTCTTATTTATAAATTTATCCATTACTGACAACTCCTGAGGAAGTAGGGTTGCATCTCTTAATTTGTAGGGATTACAGCCGAGTAGTTTTGGGCCAATAATGCGTTATCAGCCCCAGTAATAAACTCAAGGACGTTTACCAAACTCGCACTCGAGCACTGTCCATCTACGAGCCTGCTCGCTAATGGTAAAACCAAGCCCATGACGGTCAGATATCCACATCCGTCCATCGCGCAGTTCAAGCTGTTCGTTGAAAAGCGGGTTCAACCATTCAAAATGTTCCAGCCACGGCTCGATTGGGTAGGCGGCTGAGAGGTGGATATGTATTTCCATCGCAAAGTGCGGTGCTAATTTGCGGCCATGCTTCGCAGCAAGATCCATAATTTTCAGGAAAGGAGAAATCCCTCCGACACGTGGTGCATCCGGCTGAACAAAGTCGCTGGCGTTCCCCAGAATCAGCTGTTCGTGCTCACGGAAACTGGTGAGCATTTCCCCTGTAGCAATCGGTGTATCCAGCGCTGCGGCTAGTGCGGCGTGCCCTTCAACATCGTAAGCATCCAGCGGCTCTTCAATCCAGATGAGATTGAAGTCCTCCATTTTACGCCCCATGCGGATAGCGGTTTCCCTGTCCCATTGCTGGTTCGCATCGACCATTAGCGGGAAATCATCGCCAAGTTCTTTGCGCACAGCTGTCAAACGGCGGATGTCTTCATGGGTGTTGGGTTGACCCACTTTGAGCTTGATGCCACCAATGCCACTCTCACGAGATATCGTTACGTTTTTTAATACTTGATCAAGCGGTGTATGCAGGAATCCGCCAGAAGTGTTGTAGCACTGCACAGAGTCGCGATGAGCACCAAACAACTTAGAAAGCGGCAAACCTGCGCGTTTCGCTTTCATATCCCATAGCGCAATATCGATAGGTGAAATAGCCTGTACTGCCATGCCGCTACGGCCAACAGAAGCGCCTGCCCACAACAATTTAGTATAAATTTTGTCGATATCGTTTGGGTCTTCGCCCAGCAATACATCGGCAATTTCTTTCGCATGGGCATAAATTCCCTGTCCGCCCGCTCGTTTAGAATAGCTAAACCCCACGCCCTCAAACCCATCACGAGTGCGAATTTCAGCAAAGATAATTGCTACTTCGGTCAACGGTTTTTGGCGACCGGTTAAAACTTTGGCATCACTTACTGGTGTTGCCAAAGGCAGGAACGAAAGGGATATTTTTACCCACTCGATTCGGTCTCCTGTATCAGTTGCGGTTTTCGAATTGGTTACTTTTGCATAGGAAACTGCCTGTGAATTTGCGCTGCTGGTCATTATCACCCTCCATCAATCCATAAAATGTTTGCGCTAACATTTTTATAATTATTGCCCAAAGACCGCCAGAGAAAGGCATTAGAAGTGGACATTAGATCACAATTTAAACGATGAAGTACGCCATTGTGTGATTAAAATCACATCAATAAGACAATGACAGGTAATGC
Organism: Buttiauxella sp.; assembly: GCF_035271705.1. Classification (GTDB taxonomy): domain Bacteria; phylum Pseudomonadota; class Gammaproteobacteria; order Enterobacterales; family Enterobacteriaceae; genus Buttiauxella. Next base: position 10,813 of record NZ_DATERI010000144.1, on the reverse strand, counting down.
CATAACTCAAAATGATTGCGCAATCATTTTTCACAAAAATAACACATAAAAAACAGACAAAGGTGAGCAACTGGCAATGGCTAACCTTTTAAATGATAATGAGAAAATAGTATTAAGGGCGATGACAGGATGGCGTTTTAATTGAACAGTAAAAGCAATATTAAGAAGCAGCCCTCACGTTCGCCGACTCTTGAAGATGTCGCTCGTGCGGTAGGCCTGTCACCCATGACCGTGAGTCGGGCCATTAATACACCCGATATTGTACGCCCAAAAACTGTTGCTAAAGTGATGGAGGCCGTACGGGCTACGGGGTATATCCCCAACATGCTGGCTGGGAGCCTGGCATCGCGACGTAGCAAACTTATTGCCGTTGTGGTTCCGCAAATTAATAACAATATGTTCGTCGACACCGTTCAGGCTATCAGTGACGAACTCGCCATTCGCGGTTACCACATGCTACTTTGCGTTGCTGGATACAACCACGAAACAGAAAACGACATTGTTTCGACTATTCTTTCCCGACGTCCGGACGGTATTGTACTGACTGGCATTCATCATAGTACTGAACTGAAAAAATCCATTCTGAACTCAGAGATTCCGGTCGTGGAAATCTGGGATTTAACACCAACACCTATTGATATGCTGGTCGGTTTTTCTCATGAAAAAATCGGCCATGCCATTGGCGAATATCTGTTCAATAAAGGGCATACCCGCTTTGGGCTAATCTGGACCGATGATAAAAGGGCAATGCTGCGACAAAAAGGGCTTCAGGACGAATTGCGACGGCACAAGAAAACCATTGTTCATGCCGTTTCGGTGCCCTTACCAGCCACAATGGCACGCGGGCGTGAAGGGCTGGCAGCCCTTCTGGATGATGGGAAAACCCTCGATGCTATCGTGTGCAGTTCTGATACCCTGGCGCAGGGTGCTATTTTCGAGGCACAAAAACGTGGTTTGAGCGTTCCCGGTAATCTAGCGGTAATGGGTTTTGGCGATCTGGATTTCGCCGACTGCAATATTCCGTCCATAACGACCGTGAAAATAGACCGTTGGAAAATCGGCAAAGACGCAGCCAATATGCTTGCAGATAAAATTGAAGGCAAACCGGTAGATGAAGCGGTGGCGGATATTGGTTTTTCTCTGATTGAACGAGAATCAGCTTAATTGCCCTCTCCAAAAAGAGGGCTGAGAATTAAAGCACTTTACTCAAAAATTCTTTGGTACGTGGGTTGGTCGGATTGCTAAACAGTTGCGACGGCGGCCCCTGTTCCTGAATCACACCCTGGTCGATAAACACCACCCTGTCGGCGACTTCACGGGCAAAGCCCATTTCGTGGGTGACAATAACCATCGTCATACCCTCCAGCGCCAACTGTTTCATCACCGCCAGCACTTCGCCGACTAACTCCGGGTCGAGTGCTGATGTCGGTTCATCAAACAGAATGATCGACGGCTCCATTGCCAGCGCACGGGCAATTGCCACACGCTGCTGTTGCCCGCCGGAAAGGCTCGACGGCCAGGCGTCGATTTTGTCTATCAAGCCAACCTTTTGCAGTAATTTTTCCGCACGTGAGACGGCTTCGGCTTTCGACAAACCTTTGAGCGACATCGGCGCCATCGTCAGGTTCTCAAGCACCGTCATATGCGGGAACAAATTAAAGCGCTGAAACACCATCCCCACACTGGAACGCAAGGTGTTGAGATTCGTTTTCGGATCGTGCACGGCAAAACCGTTCACCACCACTTCACCGCCATCCGGTTTTTCCAGCGCGTTCAGGCAACGCAAGAAAGTACTTTTACCGGAACCGGACGGGCCAATCACGCATACCACTTCCTGTGGTGCGATATCGCATGAAATGCCACGCAGCACATGAGTTTTGCCAAATTGTTTCTGTAAATCATTAACGTGAATCACTTTTGCCAAGCCTCTTTTCCATGTGTTGCACCATCAGCGAGAGCAGGAATGTTAATACCCAATAAACCAATGAGATCGTCAGGTAGGGTTCCCAATAAGTCGCATAAGCGCCAGAAACAGTACGCGCGGCATAAGCCAAATCGGCCAGGCCAATCGCTGAAGCCAGTGAAGAATCTTTCACAATCGCGATAGCATTATTGCCCAGCGGAGGAAGAATGCAGCGGAACGCCTGCGGCAAAATGACTTTGCGCATCGTTTTACCCCATCCCATACCCAGCGCACGCGACGCTTCCATCTGACCTTTGTCGATTGACTGAATGCCCGCACGGAAAATCTCAGAAACATACGCTCCAGCGTTAAGCGTAATCGCGACCACACACGAAAGGAATGCGCCATATTCAGAGCGCAGCTCGCGGGCAAAATCCGTCGACATCAGCCCACTGGTGACCAGCATCCCATCACGCGGGTTGATAAACAGCGGTATCAGTGCGAAGTGAACCACCATGATTTGCACAAACAGCGGCGTCCCACGGAACGCGCTCACGTAAATGCGCACCGGCCACTGTACTGCGTAACGCAACACATGTTTCCATGGGCCATCTTCAGCATGCGCCATTCGCCCCAGGCCAAGTAATAAACCCCAGGTGGTACCCAAAATAACGCAGATGATGGTGCACTTGATGGTCATGATCGCGCCTTGCATGAATAGCGGCGCGTATTCTGAGATTATCTCCCAACGAAATCCGGTCATACCTGTCCTTGTTGGGGCCGAACCGGCCCCGAGTCATCTACCCATTATCCTTCAAGCTGCAGGGATGTTGGCTGCAACTCGAATGCTAACGGGTATAGCAAATTATTCAGCGGGGAGAGTTGGAACGTTGCTATCAAACCAGGTGGAATAGATTTTTGCGTAAGTCCCGTCGGCCACTATTTTCTTCAGGCCTGAGTTAATTTTACCCAGCAATTCCTGATTATCTTTCGCGACGGCAATGCCGAAATACTGGCGTTCAAATTTATTGTCTTTGACCGCTTTTAGCTCTTTTTCCGGATGAGATTTGATGTAGTACTTCACCACACCAACGTCACCGACTGCGGCATCAATACCATTTTCCGCCAGCTCTTGAAGCATCAGCGGCGTGTTATCAAAACGTTTGATGTCAGTGCTGTTTTTACCCAGCGTGTCGGATACCACGGTATCGCCTGCGCTTGAGTTCACCACGCCGACTTTCTTACCTTTGAGCGCGTTCACGGAATCGACGTTGGAATCACCAGGTACCACGATGGATTGCTCTGCCGGGAAATAAGGGGCGGAGAAAGCGACCATCGCTTTACGTTTTTCGGTGATGGTGATGCCGGAAATAATGATGTCGCGATCACCTGAATTCAGGGTGGCAAAAATCCCTTCCCACGGAGTGTTAACCAGTTTGATATCAAAACCTTCAACTTTAGCGATGGCTTTGATGATGTCGATATCGAAGCCTTCAAGCTGCTTCTGGCTGTTTTCAAATTCAAATGGGCGGTAAGTCCCACCAGAACCGACAACATAAGTTTGCTGTGCTGCATACGCAGAAGTGAGAACGGTTGAAACAAGGCATCCAGCTAAAACTACTGACTTTGCTAATTTCCTGAACATGTATTGCTCCCTATGAGTTTTTTATGCAGTTTATTTGCATAAAAATACATAATTTAACGTAGATCATCAACCGAAAATTACATAAGGAATTTAGAAAAAGAGCACTGAAGTCGCATAAATTGTTTAAATGTGCCGTTTTTACCCATCTGATGGCACAGCAGTACAAATCAGCGTGAGGTGATTCACAGCCACTTGCTCTCACGCCTGCCAGGGATAGCGCCTCGATATACCCTCCGTACCTCTTATCCAGCTTTATAAAAAAATAATGACGTAGCGGAGAATATGATGAGTCAACTGGCGACCCGTAGTGTCCATCGCGATAACAGCAGTATGCTGATTTGGGTATTGCTTCTAATCTTGGGTGGTGTGCTGTTTTTCTTCTCGTTAGACAGGCAGATCGTTTCGATTTTAAAAACCACTTTGATGCATGAACTCAGCCTGAGTAATACCGATTACTCAATACTGATCAGTGCATTTATGATCCCTTATACATTCATGTACTTCATTGTTGGCGGCATCGTTGACCGTTTTGGTAGCCGCTATGTGCTAAGCGTTCTGATGGTGGTGATGTCGATTGCGACTCTCATTACTGGCATGTCCACTTCGCTGAACGGGCTGATAGCAGGACGTGTGTTACTGGGGCTTGCGGAAGCCGGCATCGTTCCGGCATTAACACTGGCTATCTTTACCTGGTTTAAGGCCGAAAAACGCGCCTTTGCTTTCCAGCTCACCAATATTATCCAATCCCTTGGCTTGATCCTGGCGCCACCGTTTGTCGCCTGGGTGACGCTTTCCACTGGTTGGCGTTGGGCATTCTTTATTCCCGCGATAGCGGGTGTCGCGGTTGGGTTGATGTGGTTTTTTTCCAGCCGTCGCACCCCACCAGCCGTAGAAGAGGCCGCATGCGAAAACGCAGCGAGCGTGCCACTTTTGCAGCGTTACAAAATGGTGCTGACTTCAAAACCGATTTGGGCGCTGTTGATAGCCCGTTTGCTCACTGACCCATTCTGGTTCTTTTATCAGTACTGGCAGGTTGGTTTTATGCAGGAAAAGATTGGCCTGACGCTCGCCCAGGTTGGCAAAATGATGTGGTTTCCCCCCCTGGTTGCCGTATTTGGTGTGCTGGTTGCTTGCTGGATGTCGGACAAACTGGTTGCGCGTGGAATGAGTTCGACACGTGCAAGGCTGACCGTCATCTGGTCTGTCACTTGCTTGTCGCCGCTGGTTTTCCTGCTGCCATCAATGTCTAATCCGTACGCCGCCGTGGCAATCATGACGGTCATTAACTTCATGTGCACCGCCTGGCTAAGCATGGCGACCATTATGATGGGCGGCCTCGCACCTCGCATCGCTATTGCCACCGCCATCGGCGTGATGAGCGCACTGGGTGGGGTCTCTTCCATTATTTTCAACGGTTTTGTCGGCACAATTATCGACCATTTCGGCTATTCACTGCCGGTTTACATTGGGGCCACTTTGCACCCCATCGGCGCGATTGTGCTGGCGGTGTATTTTCTGCGTAACAAACAACATTTATCCCCTCAGGAGAGTCTCTGATGCCGTGTCTCACTTCTGTGGCTGTGGGCAGTGCCTGCGCCGATTTCACCGTTCTGTTTTGCCTGATGAACCATGGCAACCAACAGTTTGCCGCCTGGTATGATGAAAATCATCGTCTTACCGTGGGAAGCCGGGATCTGCCCAATGGGGCATGGGCGCATTTTCAACCTGAAGGATTCTGGATAGCGGAACGAGATCGCCCTTCGCATATCACCGATTATGACTCCCACAATTACCTGACGATGGCGATAGATAGCGACGGGTTTATTCATTTAGCCGGAAATATGCATGTTGACCCGATTATCTATTTCCGCTCACACAAACCGTTGGATATCACGTCGTTATGCTGCATCCCGAACATGACCGGAGAACGGGAAAACCGAACCACTTATCCGGTATTTTTTAAAGATAACCAGGGGCAATTGTTGTTCCGTTATCGTGATGGTTGCAGTGGCAATGGTGATGATATTTATAACCTGTACCATCCACAAACCCAGCAGTGGACGCGTTTATTAGACACACCACTGCTTAACGGAGAAGGTGAGCGCAACGGTTATGCTCGCCCGCCAATACAAGGTCCTGACGGCTACTGGCATATGGTGTGGATGTGGCGCGAATCGCCACATTGTGAAACCAACAACAACCTCTCTTATGCGCGTAGCCGCGACTTGATCCATTGGGAAAAATCAGACGGCACACCACTGGCATTGCCCGTTTCACGCAGCCGTGGAGAAATTGTTGACGATGCCGATGTGGGTGGTGGCCTGATTAACATGGTTCAGGAAGTCGGTTTTGATAATCAGGGCCGGGCGGTGCTGATTTTCCATCGCTACGATGTCCACGGCCATTCCCAGGCCTATCTCGCCAGGCCAGACGGCAGAGGAAACTGGCAAAAAGTTCAGCTGAGCCAATGGACATTCCGTTGGGGCTTCAGCGGTGGTGGCTCAATTACACCCGATGTCACGCTTTCAGCACCACGCGCCGTCGGTAACGGATTGCTGGAAGTCGAGTGGACATCGTTGTGGGCGGGAAAAGGTGTGTGGGTTATCGACGAACAACAGCTATGTGTGCTGGCAAGCAAACCGTTCGAAAGCTTTATTGCGCAAGAAAGCTGGCAACCCCGCCAGCAGATTCATCCAAATGCCGAAGTGCAGATTGTGGCGGCATTTAACAGCGATTATTCACCGCAGACGCGTTATTGGCTGCGCTGGGAAGCACTGCCGATTTTCCGCGATGTGCCGCACGATGTGGCGACGGGCGCAACATTGTTAGAGGTTATTGAGCTTTAGCGACACTGATTTGGCGATATCCCAAACTGCTTACGGAAGCTTCTGGAAAAGTGACTGATATCGCTAAATCCGCATTTCCCTGCCACATCTCCGACACTTAGCCCTGAGAAACGCAGGAAATACTTCGCCTGCAACAAACGTAATAACGAAAGATATTGCTGCGGCGAAACGCCGGTATATTGCGAAAATGCACGCTGTAAAGTACGCCGCGCCATACCAAACTGCTCGCACAATTGGTCCATATCCAATGGCTGCGCATAGTGGCTATTTAAATAAATAATTATCTGGCTGAGTCGGTCTTCGCTGGAATGGAAATCCTGCGTTTTGTAACGCCAATCGCTCAGGGTGTGCAGCACATCGAAAAAAACCATTTCTTTATGGCTTTCCGCCATCAACTTGTCGTCAAACTGCCGTAGGTTAAAATTCGCCATGCGCTTAATAATCCGTTGCATGATACGGCTATCAATCTGCCAGACATGGCTTTCCTCGGGGGCGGGTAACAAATGAGTGATGTTTTTGAGCACGTTAAACTGGTCGCGGCCAAGATATAGCAAGTTAATTTGCTTAAGATCTTTCATCGCTTCAAATAGATGATAATCCTGGTGATTCAGGTAACAGAGCGTGCCGGAAGTCAGCAAATAAGGCTTCTCATTGCAAACATGGATACCACTGCCACTTTCAACCAAAAATAGCTCACAATATTCGTGCGTATGTTCAAGACTGATACTGCTTTCCGGTTGCCAAAAATGGAACTTCACCTTTTCCAGCGGGTGATAAAAATGGGTCTCACGGGGAAGAATCAGTGGCATGTCTGCCTCACCAGTTTTCAGGAGAAGCAGGCAGAATTATCATGTATGGCAATGCATTACCTTCGTGATACTGCCACTTTGGCCAATATCAAACATCGTGCTAAATCATACTTGTGATTGAAGCCACTGAATAAACGCTTCAATTTTCGGCCATTGTCGCCCAGGAAGTGTGGTGGCGTAGTAATGCTGATGGCACTTCAACGTCATATCGCCAAATGGAGCAACCAGTTCGCCGCGATCAAGGCGTTTTTGCACCAGTCTTTTGCGCCCCATCGCCACGCCCACTTGGTTCACAGCGGCAATTACCGCTAAATCTGAACGATCAAAACCGATGCCGGAAGAAGAAGGTAACGTGACCGAAAAATGCTGCGCCCAGCTGTGCCATTCGTCCGTGCCCGAATCGTTGCTCCATGCCTGCCGGTCATGCAGCAAGGTACAGTTGCGAAGATGGGCCGGTTTATTTTTTAATTCAAAACGTTGGGCATATTCCGGGCTGCACACCGGCACAATGGCTTCATCCATCAGAAAATGATGAGTTAATTGCGAGGAAGGCGTATCGTCAAAATAGAGCGCCAAATCTACGCCTGCGCGTTGCAGATTCACGTTGTCATTGCCGGTGAGAATGGTCAGGGAAATAGACGGATAGCGACGGGTAAAATCCCCAAGCCGCGGAACAAGCCAGCATTGAGCAACGGAAGGACGAGAATAAATCGTCAGCAGGCCCGACAGCTCCTGATTTTTAATATCCAGGATCTCCTGATTTAACGTATCCAGCGATGATTTCAGCGCCCAGAAAACCCTTTTGCCTTCATGTGTTAACTCAACTTTACGGTGTGAGCGCACAAACAGCTGAATCCCCAACTCCTGCTCAAGCTGATTAATTCGGTGGCTGACAGCACTCGCACTTAACGAAAGTTCTTCTGCCGCCAAGGCGAATGACTGGTGCCGTGCTGCCACTTCAAAAGTGTAGAGTTTTGATAACTGCCAGCCGTTAAGTAAGCGATTTCTGACTTCGCGAATCGGGTCCATGGTGCTCTCCAGAGAGAAAGTTTCATGTCGGCATTGTAAAATATGCCCCCGAAAACGTCGTCCTAAGATGCAAAAAACCGAACCAAAATCAAACTTACCTGCCAACTTTCAACCTAAATCACTCTTTTGACTCAATCTGGCTCATGTGAAGTGCCATTTATATCGTTTGTCAGCAAGGTGCATTTTTTATCCAATAGCCGCAGATAAATCGTAGAGTGAGGTGGGTATGGAATCTCAGATTTGGGTTGTGGGAACGCTGCTTAGCAGCATAATTTTAATCGTCTTTACCATCGTAAAATTGAAGTTTCACCCTTTCCTCGCTTTGCTGCTGGCCAGTTTTTTTGTCGGCACCATGATGAGTATGAGCCCACTGGATATGGTGAATGCCATTGAAAATGGCATTGGCAGCACTCTGGGCTTCCTTGCAGCCGTCATCGGCCTGGGCACGATTCTGGGCAAGATGATGGAAGTGTCCGGCGGAGCTGAACGCATTGGCCTGGCTTTACAGCGTTGCCGCTGGTTGTCCGCTGATGTGATCATGGTTCTGGTAGGGATGATTTGCGGCATTACACTGTTCGTGGAAGTCGGTGTGGTACTGCTGATCCCACTGGCGTTTTCTATCGCCAAAAAAACCAATACTTCGTTGCTGAAACTGGCTATCCCATTATGTACTGCGTTAATGGCGGTGCATTGCGTGGTTCCTCCACATCCGGCGGCCATGTTTGTGACCAACAAATTGGGCGCGGATGTCGGCACAGTGATTGTGTATGGTTTACTGGTGGGCTTAACCGCATCGTTAGTCGGTGGGCCGCTGTTCCTGAAAATTGTCGGCAATCGCCTGCCATTTAAAACTGTGCCAGCTGAATTTTCCGACCTAAAAGTCCGTAAAGAAGAAACGTTACCTTCGTTAGGCGCGACACTGTTTACGATTTTATTGCCGATTGGCCTGATGCTGGTGAAAACGCTCGCCGAGCTGAACATGGCGAAAGGCGGGACGATGTATAGGGTGCTGGAGTTTATCGGCAACCCAATCACAGCCATGTTTATCGCGGTGTTTGTGGCCTATTACGTTCTCGGATTACGCCAGCATATCGGTATGAGCCAGTTGCTAACCCATACGGAAAATGGCTTTGGTTCAATCGCTAACATTTTGCTGATTATCGGTGCGGGCGGTGCGTTTAACGCCATCCTGAAAACCAGTGGTCTGGCGGATTCGCTGGCGGTGTTGCTTTCCAACCTGCACATGCACCCGATTCTGCTGGCATGGCTGGTTGCCTTGATTCTGCATGCTGCGGTGGGTTCTGCTACGGTCGCGATGATGGGAGCCACCGCAATTGTGGCACCGATGCTACCGCTGTACCCCAATGTCAGCCCGGAAATTATTACCATTGCTATCGGTTCCGGCGCGATTGGTTGCACCATCGTCACAGATTCACTGTTCTGGTTGGTGAAACAGTATTGCGGCGCAACGCTCAACGAAACATTTAAATACTATACAACGGCGACATTTATCGCCTCTACGCTGGCACTGGGCGCGACGTTCCTGCTCTCCTTTATCATCTAAGCGCAAAGAGATTGTCTTATGAAAAACGCTGAAATAAACACATTGATTCAAGAGTTTCCGCTGGTTCGCGATCTGATTGATTTGCAAGAAACCTGTTGGTTTAACCCGGAAACCACAACACTCGCTGAGGGCTTACCTTACGTGGGCTTGACCCGTGAAGATGTGCAGGATGCCCATGATCGCCTGACACGTTTCGCACCTTATCTGGCGCAGGCGTTTCCAGAAACAGCAGCGACCAACGGCATTATCGAGTCAGAGTTGGTGGCGATCCCGGCCATGCAAAAGCGCCTGGAAACAGAGTTTAAGCAAAAAATCGCGGGTCAGTTGCTGCTAAAAAAAGACAGCCATCTGCCCATTTCAGGTTCGATTAAAGCGCGTGGCGGGATTTATGAAGTGCTGACGCATGCCGAAAAACTGGCGATTGAAGCCGGTTTACTGACGACCAAAGATGACTATCGCAAATTGCTGACTCCTGAATTTAAAGACTTCTTTAGCCAGTACAGCATCGCCGTCGGTTCAACCGGCAACCTGGGTTTATCCATCGGGATTATGAGTGCCCGCATTGGATTTAATGTCACCGTGCATATGTCAGCTGATGCTCGCGCCTGGAAAAAAGCCAAACTGCGCAGCCATGGCGTCACGGTTGTGGAGTATGAAGAAGATTATGGCGTCGCCGTTGAACAAGGCCGTAAAGCAGCCGAATCCGACCCTAATTGTTTCTTTATCGACGATGAGAACTCCCGCACCTTGTTCCTTGGTTATTCGGTTGCCGGTCAGCGCCTGAAAGAGCAATTTGCACAGATTGGGCGGATTGTTGATGAGCAACATCCGCTGTTTGTTTACCTGCCGTGCGGCGTCGGCGGTGGCCCTGGTGGAGTCGCATTTGGCCTGAAAATGGCCTTCGGCGATAACGTTCACTGCCTGTTTGCTGAGCCAACACACTCACCTTGTATGCTGCTGGGTGTTTACACTGGCCTGCATGATGAGATTTCCGTGCAAGATTTGGGTATTGATAAT
>NZ_DATERI010000143.1:0-27265 GCF_035271705.1 Buttiauxella sp. | reverse complement strand
GCTACGACAATACTGTGCGCTATACCGACCACGTGCTGGCACAAATGATTGAAAAGCTGAAAAAATACAGCGATCAGTACAACACTGTACTGCTGTATGTTTCCGACCATGGTGAGTCACTGGGTGAAAGTGGCCTGTATCTGCACGGCACACCGTACAAACTGGCACCGGATCAGCAAGCGCATATTCCGATGCAGGTGTGGATGTCACCCGGTTTTATCGCTGACAAACAGATGAATATGGCGTGTTTGAAAAATAATGCGGTTAAAAACGACTACTCCCACGACAACGTGTTCTCGTCGGTGTTAGGGCTTTGGGACATCAGTACCCGCGTGTATAACCCGGACCTTGATTTGTTCCGTGGATGCCGGAATTAGTCCCCTGTTGATAACGGTTTAAATTTTTGCGGCAGTCATATTTTAGCTGCCGCAAAGCATTCATATTCAGTGCGGAATTAGAGGATTTTCTTCAAATCCATCTCTTCCTGGATACGGTCACAATAAGCAGCATGCGTTTTAATAGCTTCTTCGACACCCGCGTTATATAACGCCGGTCCCAACTCTTTAATAACGAAATCGGTGAAAAAATCCGCATCGAACTGCTCAAGTGTCAAATCAAAATTCTCCTCGCAGTAATCCACCAGTTTCTGTCGAATGTCGTCCTTCTCATTCAGGTTAAGTTTAATTTCCGTCATCACATTTCCAGGTAGCAAAAAGGGTTAGCGTCATTAAAAGGGTTGTGCGTCAGATTAGCCAGTAGTAAAGACGCATTCGAGTTCCCTGTTTTGGGCGCGGGTTTATCTCCACAGTGGTTGAACTTGCATGCTGCTATGTTATAACATCCACAGCCATTCCCACGGCAAACCCTTCACTGAAACAGTAAAGAAAGCCAGCGAAGGGATTTTCGACAGACATGATAAAATCGTCGCTATTGGGAAATAACGGCTCCATCATCATCGTTAATCCTGAAATTGAAGAACTACTTCATAATGTATGCTTGGAGTAACCTGGGATGATAGACGGCTCACGTGTTGAATCATTGCTATCAGGCAGTTGTTCGGAGGATTAACACTTAATGATGTCAATCAGTTACATCCGCATTGAATTGTTAATCAGGCAATGTAAAATTAACGTTAGTCTGTATTGGTAATATATTAGTCATTCTTAAGATTCCTGGATTATTTCTACGCCATCTCACCCTTTCTCGGCGGCCAGGTTTGAACCATTTTTTCAGGGAACGTTACGATGAAATTGCGCAATCTATTGATCCTTGCCGTTGTTGCCACTGTTGTAGGCTGTAAAACGCCACCGCCAAAAATGACTGACGACACGATCGTGACCAGTGAAATCAATGGTGTCACGCTGACGCACCGTTACGCGGTTACCGCACCTAAAGAATTCACCCCCGTCAACGCAAGTTTTAAGGCGCTGTATTCTGGGTCAATTATGAGCAAACCGGACTTCGGTGGGAAAGTCATCAACACCCTTGAGACTGGGCAAAGTTATACCGTTTTGGGGCAAGTTGAGAATAATTGGCTGGCCATTGCAGAGCAGGATAAACAGGAAATGTTGGGTTACGTCCCGGCGCGTGCAGTGGTGAAAAGTGAACTGTATGCACAGACACTAAAAAAAGACCGTCCACGTCCACGTCATGCGGCTAAAAAAACCACCTGTGTTGCTGTCGATGGCAGTAGCAAAGCGTGTCAGAATGCGAACAGCGGCACCTGGATCATTGATTAATTGTCGACGTTTTACGTCATCATTTTTTCTTAAGTTGTTAGGCTAACAAGGATTTTTATGAAACTCTGGCTTTCGGGTCTGGCGCTATTGTTGGCGTCTACCACGGTGTGGGCGACTGGTAACTATCGTATCGTCCAGTCTCCTTCGCAAAAGCTGGATGTCTGGATTGACGATGTGCAAAACAACACGCCGCAAAGCTGGTGTGCGCAAGAACTCACTCTGCGCATCGTCGCCAATGGTGATAAAAACCCGTCGCTACTCAACGTTTTTATGCCCCGTCTGGGAGCGTTGCTGGAAAACCAGTGTAGCGCAGTGCAATTAGTCAGTTGGCGAATGGAAGATCCACAAGGTCAAGCGCTTGCAGTGGGTACCGCGAGCAAAAGCAGCGACTGGCAAGTGATTATCGCGCCTATCGTTTCCATTGAACCTAACACCCAATCCACTCGCGTAGAAAACTCACCATTAGCTGACCGCACACCGTGGCAAGAATTTACGCTGCAAGATGGCTGCCATCTGCGTACCTTCTGGCAAGGTGATGCCAATTCATCAGCCATGTTTATCCCCAACGGCAAATGTGAAAAAGGTGGCTGGTTGAACGGTCACAGTGAAATCATTCAGAGCGGTGTGAATGGCGAAACGCGCCATATGATGACTTTTGTGCATGGTTTTCCGGTCAGCGGATTAAGCGCCGACGCCAATTCTGACAGCCTGCTCATCACCAGTCTTAATAACCAGCGTATGGTGGTCAGTAATGAACATGCCCCACTGAGCTGGATGATTTTACCTTATCAAGCAGAGCTGAATGGCTGGCGAGCAACGGGCACTATTGCTGTGGAAATATCACGCGAGATGGCGGTGGATGAAGGCGCTATTCAGAAACGTTTAAATTCCGTGCGAGAAGTCTGGTCAGCGTGGCTTGCGCCAGATACGCCTATCACGCTGTTGTTAATTGATTCCCTGCGTCCGCAATTGCGTGATCCAGCGGTTGGCGTATGGCGCACCCAGAAATAATCCTGAAGTTTCGTCGATTTCGAGCAGAGTAAGACCACCATGACTGATAAAGATTACAAAACAGATATTCCTGACGCTCTGCCGCCTGGTTTCCGTTTCGACGAATTTGAAATTCTTCAAGTCACTGAATCTAATAACACTACCGTGGTTTATAAAGCGTGGGACCACCAGCTAGAACGCCCAGTCACTATCCGCGAATTTATGCCGCGGGCCCTGACGGTGCGTAGCGATAACATGCAACTGGTGTTACGCAGCAAACAGGACAGCCAGGCGTTTAATGTAGGTATGAAGCGTTTTGTGCAGTCCTCCCGCCAACTTGCGCAATTCAACCATCCGAATTTGCTGCAAGTTTTAAGCTTCTGGACACAAAACGAAACCGCCTACGCGGCGACGCGCTTTTCAAGCGGCGTGACGCTAGCTGAATTGCATCAGCATCAACCCGAAATGATTAATGAAACCTGGATTCGTAGCATGCTACCCATGTTATGTGGGGCGCTGGCGACATTACACGATGAAGGTTTTATTCATCGAGACTTGTCGTTAAAAAGTATTCAGATTCAGGATAACGGTGTGCCATTGCTGCTTAATTCTGGCGTGCTACGCTTTACTCAATCAGAAAATGGCGATGAAGTTAAAACGCCTCTGAATCCGGGATTTGCTCCACTTGAGCAATACGCTGAAGACCTCGAAAACCAACTTGGGCCGTGGACGGATATCTACGCTCTTGGTGCGATTCTCTACACGCTGATTACTGGCACCTATCCACCAGCCAGTGTCACCCGCACCATTCAAGACCCTTGCGTGAAGCTTGCGAAAAATCGACCGGAAGGTTATTCCCATAGCCTGTTGCAGGCGGTGGATAGCGCATTGGCGTTAAAACCTGAGGATCGCCCGCAATCTATCGCCGATTTTGTCACACTAGCCGAAATACCGCTAAGCGGTATCAATGGCCTGACACCGAAACAGCCCGGCACGATGCTGATAGCCGTGGAAGATGCGGAAATCACCCCCCTTTCACCTTTCAGGAAGCGTTACAAATTTCCTCTCCAGATTGCTGCCAGTTTGCTGATCGGGGTGGCGATTGGCGGTTTCATTTTCAGTCATCATTCTCCTTCCGTTTCTTCACCCCAGACGACCAAAGCTGAAAAGTCGGCCGTGGAAAAAGGGGACGTTACTGAGGCTAAAAGTGCACTGCCTGTGGCTGAAGGGACGATGGCACGCCTTTATGTGCGCATGAACGACGGCGAACAATTGGACGTTAACGGCAAGACCGAAAAAATCTCGCCAGGAACCAATGGTTACGGCTTGTTGCAACTGCCGGTGGGCAAATATGAGATTACCTTGCGGGATAATAATCAGTCACGAAGCGTAACGTTATCAATTGAAAAAGCGGGTACATGGTTGGTCAATCCACAAGGCTAAGCAGGCGGTTAGCAAGAGGGTAAATTATCTCCTTTATCTGATTATGAGACATCTCCCCTACCACTGGCCGGATATTCGGCTAAGGTTTTCATTGGGTTGATCGCGGATAACTTTCGCCGCTGTAGTCTGTAAAGGAGAACGATTAATGATAAACCCTGTGTTACGCCGTCCTCGCACGTTATTGTTTGCGATTCAAATAGCTATCGGTTGTGTATTCGTCACTTTCACTTTGCCTTCTTCCGCCGCTGAGGGTTTACAACCGCTGCCCCAACCGCCTGATGTACTCCTTGGTCCACTGTTTACCGATGTACAAACGGCAAAATTATTCTCCGATCAGAAGACGTTTGCTGATGCAGTTCCTAAGAATGATCCCTTGATGATCCTTGCGGATTACCGCATGCAGCGCAATCAATCTGGTTTCGATTTGCGCCATTTTGTCGACGTTAACTTTGTCTTACCAAAAGAAGGTGAAAAGTATGTCCCACCTGAAGGACAGACTTTACGCGAACACATCGACAGCTTATGGCCAGTACTGACTCGCACGACTGACAGCGTAGATAAATGGGATTCGCTGTTGCCGTTGCCGAAACCGTATGTGGTGCCGGGTGGGCGCTTCAGGGAAGTCTATTATTGGGACAGTTACTTCACCATGCTTGGGCTTGCACAAAGCGGCCACTGGGACAAAGTGCAGGACATGGTCGATAACTTTGCCCATGAAATCGACGCCTTCGGGCATATTCCTAACGGCAACCGCAGTTATTATCTGAGCCGCTCCCAACCCCCGTTCTTTGCTTTTATGGTCAAACTGCTCGCCAGCCACAACGGTGACGAAACCTACACCACCTATCTACCGCAGTTGAAACAAGAGTACGCCTACTGGATGCAGGGCAGCGATGCGCTGGAACCGGGTGCTGAAACTTTGCGGGTGGTGAAACTCAAAGATGGCTCGGTGCTAAATCGTTACTGGGATGATCGCGACACGCCTCGCACCGAATCGTATCTGGATGACGTGACTACGGCAAAGAACAATCCCAATCGTCCGGCGACTGAAATTTATCGCGATTTACGCGCAGCAGCAGCCTCAGGTTGGGATTTTAGTTCGCGCTGGATGGATAACCCTGAGCAATTGGGTTCGATTCGAACCACGTCTATCGTGCCGGTTGATTTGAACGCCCTGCTATTCCAGATGGAAAAAACTCTGGCCTATGCAAGCAGTGTGGCAAAAGACAGCGTGGCTGCCACGCAATATCAGCAATCCGCAGACGCCCGCCAAAAAGCCATGGAAAAATATCTGTGGAACGATAAACAGGGTTTCTATGCTGATTACGATCTCAAAACTCACGCCGCACGTTCGCAACTGACCGCTGCCGCGCTGTTCCCGCTTTACGTTCATGTCGCGTCGAAAGAGCGCGCTGATAAAATGGCTACCATCACCCGTTCTCAATTACTGAAAGCGGGGGGACTGGCTACCACCAACCTGAAAACAGGCCAGCAGTGGGACGCCCCCAATGGCTGGGCGCCATTGCAGTGGGTGGCAACCGAAGGTTTGCAAAATTACGGGCAAAACGATCTGGCGATGGAAGTCAGCTGGCGCTTCCTGACTAACGTGCAGCAGACCTATAACCGCGAGCAAAAACTGGTAGAAAAATATGACGTATCCACCACCGGTACAGGCGGTGGCGGGGGTGAATACCCGTTGCAGGATGGATTCGGCTGGACCAACGGCGTCACATTGAAAATGCTTGATTTGCTGTGTGGCAAACAAAAACCCTGCGACTCCACACCGGACAAATTACCTTCTGCCACACCAGGGCCGGTAACAGTAAAAGAAACGACTCAGCCTGCAACTTCCGCGCAATAGTTTTCCTTCTGACTCTCGCCCTCACCCTCTCCACCAGGAGAGGGTATTACCCGGCCCTCCCTGCCAATATTGGTACTTGAAACGATAAACAATAACGATAATAATTCGTATTACCATTTGTTACCAATAATTGCTAAATCTAGACCTCCTCGGGAAAATAATTAAATGAAACTGGCATTTACAGTGAAGCGTTCTGCTTTACTCTGCGCGTTTGCCCTCGCGGCACCCACTTACTCGCTGGCAGAAGATACCGTCGTCGTTACGGCTACACCGGCACAGACTTCCACCAGCCCAACCGAAGGCTATAGCGCTACGGTCAGCCGTGGAGCGACCAAAACCGATGAGCCGTTGATCACCACAGGCCAATCCATTTCAGTGATTCCCCGTCAACAAATCGAAGACCAGGGTGCATTAACCGTAAACAGTGCGTTGAATTACACACCGGGTGTATTTACCGGCTTTGCGGGCGGTGCAACGCGTTATGACACCGTGGCTCTGCGCGGCTTCCACGGCGGCGATGTCAACAACACCTTCCTTGACGGCCTGCGTCTGATGAGCGACGGCGGCAGCTACAACGTGATTCAGGTTGACCCGTGGTTCCTCGAGCGAATTGACGTGATTAAAGGGCCCTCTTCGGCACTTTACGGCCAGACCATTCCTGGCGGCCTGGTGATGGAAACATCCAAGCGCCCACAGTTTGTTGAAGAAGGCCACGTTCGTGCGATGTACGGTACTGACAACACCACCGGCACCGCATTTGATTACACCAATGCGATTAACGACGAGTGGGCCTATCGCATTATTGGTTTAACCAAGAATAGTGACACTCAGTACGAGAAAACGCGTGACGAACGTTATGCGATTTCCCCGTCCCTTCTGTGGCAGCCTGGCGAGAATACCTCGCTGGTGCTGCGCGCTTATCTGGAAAAAGATCCCTCAGGCGGATTCCACGGTTCTGTCCCGGCTGATGGCAGTCTCTATTCGTCTACTGGGCGCAAAATCAGCACCGGTTTTTCTGATGTAGAACCGGGCAATGACGCATTCAAACGCCATGAGCAGATTTACAGCTACGAGTTTGCACACAGTTTTAACGACGTTTGGGCCTTCCGCTCGAATGCCAGTTATACCCATTCGAACGTTAGCCTGAAACAGGCTTACCAGATTGGTTGGGCAGATGTGGCGCATGACGAATTGATGCGTTATTACAGCGGTGAAACGTCATCGCTTGACGCTTACGCCATGGATAACCAACTTGAAGCTGATTTTGCGATTGGCGAACTGGAAAACAAAGTGGTGCTCGGCGGCGAATTCCACAAATTCACCAACAATTTGTCCGATGACTCCGCTTACACCACCAACCTGAACCCGTGGACAGGTGAATCTGGGGGTCCTGGCGGCTTCTATTATTACGATCCGCGCGACCCGACTTACTCCACTATCAATCAAGGGCTGCTGACCAAAGCCGGTACACGTCAATACGAACAAACGGGTGTCTATCTGCAAGATGATATGCAATGGGATCAATGGCATATGACGCTGTCTGGCCGTTACGACAACATCGTGACCAAGAGCCATATCGTGGCCGAAACCATTGATAGCATCGTTACCGATAACCGTACTGATGATCACTTCAGCGGCCGTGCATCCCTGTTGTACGCATTCACCAACGGGATTTCCCCATACATCAGCTACAGCCAGGCCATAACGCCGCAAGTTCTGCCTGATGCTGAAGGCAAACTGCTGAAACCCACCACCGCGGAACAGTATGAAGCCGGTATGAAATACCAGCCGGTCGGTACGACAGATATGTATACCCTCGCCATTTATGACCTGACGCAGAATGATGTCGGTAACCGCGTGGTGCAAGGCAGTTACTATGAGCCAGCCGGTAAAGTCCATTCTCAGGGGGTTGAGCTGGAAGCGCGTTCACAGTGGAACTCACGTTTTTCAACCATCGCTGGGTACACGTACAATAAAGTACGCTTTAAAGATGCTATCGACGGTAACGATGGCAACACGCCATACGTCACACCTGACCAGATGGCCAGCCTGTGGGGGATGTTCAAGGCCGACTTCGGTATTAGCCTGGGTTCGGGTATCCGTTATATCGGCAAGCAATGGGCGGATAATGAAAACACCCTACGCGTACCTTCTGTGACGCTGATTGACGCGATGGTGCGTGCGGATATGGGTGCGTGGACACCTTCGCTGAAAGGGACTTTCGTGCAAGTGAACGCCACTAACCTGACGGGGCGTGATTATGTTGCGGGTTGTTATGGAACGGGTTACTGCTACTGGGGTGCCGAGCGTTCTGTGATTGCGACTGTGGGATATGATTTTTAATCTTTGAGGTGGGTGGCGGGTGGCGCACGCGCCATCCGCCATTTATTTGAGCTTCTACGGAGTGACACTCCCGGCAATATTCACTTCAGCCTTTGCGCCCTGCTGTTTTTCCAGCGCAAGCTGCGCCAGTGGCGTATCCGCTTCATAACGCCCTTTCGCATCGAGGGTTTTCTCGTATTTGTTGTATTTCCACCAGGCATAGCCGAGGAAGATAGCCAGACCGCCGACGTTATAAAACACGATGGTCATAATGCTGGCCCCCGTCGGGAAGGTGGAAGCAATAAAACCAACGGTGAAAATCACAATCAACACACTGACAATGGTAATGCCCTGCATCCGCGAACCCATACGGAAATCGCGGTTCACTTCATCATACTTCAGGCGCAAGTTCAGGTAAGCCAGCATGATAAACAGCGGTGGCAGCATTGACGCCGCAGCCGTCATGTTAATCAAGGTGTTCATTAATTCCTGCACGTTACCCGAACCAATAGTTGGGATAAGCATCAATGGAATCACAATCAGGAATTGAATCCACGCCGCACGAGTCGGTACGCCATGCTGATTCAGGCTGACCGTTTTTGCACCAAAGATACCTTTCGGGATCTCAGTAAAGAAGATTTTGACCGGTGCCGCCGTCCACATCAGCAAAGAACCGAACATTGCCGTGAACGAAATAATCCCGACAAAACGATTCATCAGCACTACTGGCAGACCAAAGTGTTGCGCCAGACCGCCAAAGACCTGCACCGTGCCGCCGGTGTAGTGCAAATCAGCTTTGTGGACGAAGACGTTGATCAGCAGCGATGAAACGGTATACAAGACGCCGATAAATAGCCCAGAAAGAATGATGACTTTGACGAATGCTTTGCTACCGCCCTTAACGTCGTTGACGTACACCGCCACGGATTCTGCACCACCCGCAGCCTGGAAAATCCACGCAATAATACCGAGGAACGCCCAGCTAAATTGCGGAGTAATGGCCTGCACGTTAATCGGGTCAGCCGGTTCAACACCACCCATCACCGCAGCGCCGGCCAGAATAATGTAGGAGAAAGTGAGTAATAACATCAGCGTGGAGGTCACTGACGTCATTGGCCCGAGCAATTTCGCCCCGTGGTTTGAAATCCAGGTGGAGAATGCGAACAAGATAATACTGATGATGGCCGTGGTTAATGGCGTGAAAATATAGTCATAACCGAGGAACGCATACGAAGCGTAGGCAATGACCCGGGGCAATAACGCGGTGAAGAAAAACAAGTTCACAAACCAATAGGTGTAGGCGGTGATAAATGCCCAACGGCCACCGAGTGCACTTTTTACCCAGGCGTAAACCCCAGCTTCTGAATTACGGTTTAGCGAAACAAATTCAGCGATGATTAAACAGAACGGAATAAAGTAAATAAGCGTAGCCACCAGGAAAACCGGTGCCGATGCAATGCCAAGTTGCACGTTATTGTTAATGACGTTATTGAAGCTGAAAACCGCCGCAAATGTCATCGCCAATAAGCCAAACTTGCCAATGGTATTTCTGTTTGTTGAAGCCATGAGAACTCCACATTGTGTAGGGTATATTTTTTATAAGTGCTTTTTGTAGCTCGGATAAGCGTCAGCGCCACCCGACACTAGTCAGTGATTAACAGCTTATTTATTAAGGAAATAGGTTTCCTCAATCGTCACTTTTAAAATCACCTTTCTCACGCCTTCAGCGTGCGAAAAACGGTGCGCCTGATGATTTTCAAAAATAACCACATTGCCTGCTTTGAGCTGATGAGCCTCGCCCTGCCCGCGTAAATACTCACAGTCAGTTTCATCGCGATAAGCCATTTCCGGGGTTAAGTCGTTTTTATCCGCTATTTCAACGGTTTCTTGCCCGCCGAGGTAATAATGCACGTCGAAATAACGGCGATTCCCTGCAAATAATTCGCTATTTTCGCTGGAGCCTTCCGCCAGGCGATAAACCAGCGAATCGCCAATCGAATAAAAAATATTGGGCTTAATATTATTAAGGTTGTTAATCGCTTCCATGCAGCGTTGCCATTTCTTTCCGGCATGATAGATGCGTTTAAAATCTTCTAAGGTATTTAAAATAATCATTCCACGTCCCTCGCTGCCGAAGCCTGCTGGAAATCGTATTTCGCCAGCTCAACCGGAGCCATTTGCGCCTGGCTGAATGGCACCATAGTGAAGCCGTAGCTAAACGGTTGGAGATAAACCCGGAACGAATCCAGCACCTCTGAACCCCAGGAGTTGGAACCTAAGCCGAGGATTTGGTCATCAAGATTCAGCGTCAGATAGTCGCTTTCCTCAAGCTCATTGATGTGTTGTGCCTGCTGGAGCATGTCGGCGCTATACGGCCAGAGGCTGAAGTTAATCGGTTTACGCGGCTGAATAAAAAGACCATTCCCCTTTTCATCTTCAACGGTGAGCCAACGTACTTGCTGGCGGTTACCGTTATCTTGCGGGAACGGGTAATTTTCAAACAGGCTGTCAACCGACTGGCGGTAACGGCCAATCAAGTTGCTCTGGCAGCTATCACCGTAGTTTTCACCCGGCCCACGGCCGTAATATTCCACTTCGCTGAAACGCTTGCTGATGCCAAAATCGAGGCCGATTTTTGGAATAATCGCCTGATAATTTCCGTAAGGCGTGCCCGAAAGTTCAAGTGACACATGGCCCGCAGGGGTAATCCGCCACTGATAGGTACAACGCATACCAAAATCGAAAACTGGCGGCGCAATCACGCTATCCACTTCAATGACCAGATCGTCACCTTGCGTGGTTTGGCGCATTGCGCGGAAATGATGCTGCATCAGGTGGAGGTGATACGGCTGCCACAGCCCTTCAAATTCCTGCTTATGGTTATCAATCGTCGGCTTGAAGAACGTGAGATGCGGTGCGCGCCCGACGATCTCTTCACCATTCACCCACCATGAAGTCAGCTCACCACTCAGGCGGCAGAAGATCAGGGAAAAATCTGCACCGCTGACGATTTGCTGATGCCCGCGCGTTTCGCTGTGCAGCGAACGGGATGGTTTCACTGGCAGCACTTCGCGCGCACCTGCCGCCTGGCGCAAGATTTGATAATGGCCCAGCAAAGACATCGCATCGCTGTATGGCGTTGCGTGACGTTTGTAAACTTCAACATTAATAAACACTTCACCCGCTGGCAGCGACGGAGCGTTGAGGCACAGTTGTTCTTTTTCACCGGGTTGTAAACAAGGTGCCGCCAGCGTTTGTTGCGCGAAGATTTCACCATCAACCCGATAACTGACCTGGAGTTCGATATCGTTTAACGCGCTGAACCAGTAACGGTTTTCCACCAGCAACACATCATCTTTTTCGGTTTGCTGAACCGCAACCGGGCAGAGCACTTGCTTGTATTCACGCAGACCAGGCCCCAGACGCTGGTCGGGATAAATCAGCCCGTCCATGCAGAAGTTATAGTTGTTTGGGTAGTCGCCGTAATCGCCACCGTATTGATAGCGCTCGCGCCCTTGCTCGTCATGCACTAACAAGCCGTGGTCGCACCATTCCCAGATGTAATGTCCTTGCAGGCTTTTATGCTGATTGATAACCGCCTGATATTCCGCCAACCCGCCCGGCCCGTTCCCCATCGCGTGGGCATATTCGCACAGGATGCGCGGCTTCGGATGCGGATACTCACCAAAGGCGTTCATCATTGAGACACGGGAATACATGGTGCTGATCATGTCCACCACTTCCGCATCACGATCTTCTTCGTAATGCACCAGACGTGTCGGGTCCAGCTCTTTACAACGCGCGGTCATCGCGCGGATGTTGCAGCCGTAACCAGATTCATTACCCAATGACCAAATGATGACCGACGGGTGATTTTTCTGAGCCAGAACATGGCGTTCAATGCGCTCAACGTAAGCCTGCTCCCAGGCGGGATCATCCGTTATGCGGCTGATATCACCGACGTTAGCAAAACCGTGGCTTTCCAGGTCGGTTTCCGCCATGACAAACAGGCCGTAC
This sequence comes from Buttiauxella sp., assembly GCF_035271705.1. Taxonomy (GTDB): domain Bacteria; phylum Pseudomonadota; class Gammaproteobacteria; order Enterobacterales; family Enterobacteriaceae; genus Buttiauxella. The sequence goes on along the minus strand of NZ_DATERI010000143.1, from coordinate 14,893 downwards.
TGGTCGCACAGGGCATAAAAACGTGGGTCGTTAGGATAATGCGCGGTGCGTACCGAGTTGATGTTGTGCTGCTTCATCAGAATGATGTCGCGCTCGGCACGTGCCATATCAATGGCGCGGCCTTTTTGCTGATCATGATCGTGGCGGTTGACGCCGTGCAGTTTCAGGTAGCGACCATTCACGTAAAACAAGCCGTCGCGAACGACGATATCGCGGAACCCAACCTGCTGCGGCACCACTTCGACGATCTCGCCCTGGTTATCGCGCAGCGTTAACAGCAGCAAATAGAGATTCGGCTGTTCTGCGTTCCACTGTTTAGGTTGCTTAACCGGGATGACGAACTGGCAGCTCGTATCGCTGTGGACAGACAGCGCATCGAGTTGCTGTTCGGCGAGACATTTTTCGCCATCAAATAATTGCGCCAGCAGTTGATAACCTGCGGCAGGCGTCGCGGTGATGTTGCGCAAAGTGCAGGAAAGCTGGAGTTCGGCATCACAGTAGTTTTCATCAAATTCCGTGATGACCGTAAAATCATGCAGATGCACATTAGGCTGACCGGTCAGGTAAACGTCGCGGAATATCCCCGCCATCCACCACATGTCCTGGTCTTCAATGTAGGTTGAATCCGCCCATTGCATGACGCGGACCGAGAGTAAGTTGTCACCGGTTTGCACGTAAGGGCTGATGTCAAACTCTGCCGTCAGGCGGCTACCTTTGCTGAACCCAACGTAGTGGCCGTTGACGTACACTTCAAAGTAGGTTTCTACGCCATCAAATTTGATAAGGATCTGGCGTTGCAGCCATTCAGCGGTCAGGGAAAACTGGCGCTGGTAGGCACCGGTTGGGTTGTTGGTGGGAACAAAAGGCACATCAATCGGGAAAGGAAATCCTTCGTCGGTATACTGCAAATTGCCGTGACCTTCCATTTGCCACATACCCGGCACGGTAATTTCGCCCCACTCTGGCATCGCCTGGCGGTAAAACTCTTCAGGCACTTTTGCAGGATGGTCAAAATAGTTAAACGCCCATTTCCCGCTGAGCAACATAAAACCGAGGCTTTCTTGCCGCTCAAGCGTTTTTGCCTGCGCTTCGCTTGCGTAACCATGAAACCAGGCGCGTGGTGGCAGCCGGTTCTCAGATTGTTTGTTTAGGTTTTCCCAGTTATTCACGCCAACATCCTCATTACGTGTGTATGAGGCAAACAATAGTAAATATTTACTAAAACATAAAATCGAATTTTACTAAATGACGAGAAGATCACAATAAAATAACAGGGGGTAAAAAAGACGGTGGATGTCGCATCGCTAATCCACCTGATAAAACAATTGGTTAGCTTAGAGTTGTAGTATCTCGCAACTGCAACGAGCTTGGGATAAACACCGATAACGGAATGGTGCGTTCATCACGCAGGCGCTCCATTAAAAGATTTACCGCCTGGGCACCCATCGTTTCAGAATGGATACGCACGGTAGACAACGCGGGGAAAACAAAGCGCGCGGTAGGAATATCGTTAACGCTGATTAACGCCATTTGCTGCGGGACTTTAACCCCATGTTCATGCAGAGCGCGCAGCACACCAATGGCAATGGAGTCGGTAGCAACGAATAACGCTGGTGGGTAATCACCTGATGTAGCAAGCATTTTCAACGCGCATTGGTAGCCAGACTGGCTGCTAAAGTCGCCGTAATAGACATCCTGCGCGCTGACCACTTTCTTACTACGCCCATACTCTACGAAAGCTTCTTCACGCTGGTCGGCATAGGCTGGGTCATCGCGGCCACCGATAAAACCAATCCGCATATAACCGCGCGAGATGAAGTAATCGATAACTTTACGGCTGATTTTGTACAAGTCTACGCTGACGCAGTCAAAACGCGGATCATCAGTCACACCATCCAGGAACACCAGAGGGAGTTCTTGTTGTTCAAGCCATGCCTGGGCGGCTGGCTGAGGTTTACCAATAATCAGTAAACCATCGATGGCCGCAACAACCGGGCGTTCGCTTTTAAAGTCGTAACAAGAAACAAGGGTAATCCCCAATTTTTCGCATTGTGTTTCAATGCCATAGCGCATCGCCAGGTAATAGGGATCGTTAATCTCCAGTTCTTGCCCATGGGTATACAGTGCCGCAAACGTCAGCCGCTGGCTGGCCTGCCGTTTCGCGCTGGGGACTTTGTATTCCAGTCTTTCTGCGGCTTCGAGGATTTTTTGGCGTGTCTGTGTTTTGACGCTCAAACTCGGGTCGTCATTGAGCACCCGTGAAACGGTCGCCACAGAGACCTGGGCCGCTTCGGCAATTTCCTTCAATGTAGCCATAACATCCCAATAATCACCTGATGAAAACAACAGCTTAATGTCATCACATGGGCATGTATAGCCCTTAGTTTCACCTCTATCAATACAATGTGAGTTGTGACCGACTTATCGCTTTACTAATTTTAGTGTATTTTTTAGTAAAATATTAACTAATATAAGCTCTATTCTGCGGACTGAGATCAGCAATATCTACAAGGAATGGACTTATGGTTAAGATTTTGTCAGGGATACCGCTCGTATTACTGCTTGCACCCGCAGGAACATTACTGGCGGCTGAAGCTGTCGTTCCTGCTGAACGTCAGACCCCTGTACCACCTGCGCTGGCGACAAACCCTGCCGAAACCACTTTTCGCTTTTACGGCGAGATGGGTCTGGGTGGCAGCGTCTACCTGAACGGCGATGATAAACATAAGTATAGCGATGGCACCTATATCGAAGGCGGCCTGGAAATCAAACACGGCAACTGGTTTGGGCTGCTGTATGGCGAAGGCTGGACGGTGCAGGCCGATCATCAGGGCAACGCCTGGGTACCGGATCACAGTTGGGGCGGTTTCGAAGGGGGCATTAACCGTTTTTACGGCGGTTATCGCACCGATAAAGGCACCGAATTTATTCTGAGCGGACGTAACGATTCTTCACTGGACGATTTGCAATGGTGGGGCGATTTCACACCGGAATACGGTTATGTCATTCCCAATACCCGCGATTTAACTTACGCCGCGAAGTTGCAAAACCTGACGGGCAAACTTCGTTACAGTGTCACTGCCGCACCTGAAAGCCGTGTTGATGAAAGTGAAGCGTGGCTACATTTCGGAAAATACGACCGTTATTCAGATAAATACACCTATCGGGCGATGATCAATGGCTATGTTCTGTACGACATTCTGGATGATTTAACGCTGCTTAACGGGCTGGAAGTGACCGATGGCACAGGGCAAATGTATTTATTGGGTTTGCAGGGTAAACATCTGGCTGGCCGTGTGTGGCATCACACCGGTAAAGGGGATGGTTATAACCCCGGCAGTGAAACCGGGATGATGGTCAGCGGCATGATTGAGCCGTCCAAAGGGCTTTATCTCTCCACAGCCTGGAGCTACGCACAGCACCAGTTGGATAACGCCGAGGATGAAACCACCTCCTACGCGCAATTGGGTGTCTGGTATGAATATGGCGATGGCAAATTTGCCACTGCCCTCGACAGCCGCTTTTATCTGGATAACGACACCACGGATGCCAGCAACTCAGTATTCGTGATGCAATATTTTTACTGGTAAGGAAACTATATGAAACTATTACACCGTCTTGCCCCCCTCGCCGTGCTGTTGATTGTGGCAGGCTGTAGCACCAAACATACTGATTTAAAAGCCAATCAGTTCCACAACGTGATTGACCGCACGGGTGCGCCGCAAGCGATGCTCGATTACGATTTTGATGAGCATCAGCGCTTTAACCCACTGTTTGATGATGGTGCGTGGCACGGGCATTTGCTGCCCGCCAACAGTGAAGGCATGGGCGGGTTCCCCGGGCCTGCGCTGCTGACCGAAGAGTACATCAACTTTATGGCAAATAATTTCGACCGCCTGAGTGTGTACAAAGACGGAAAGAAAGTGGCGTTCACCATGCAGGCCTACAGCATTCCAGGCGCATTGATTCAAACGCTTACCGCCCCTGGTATTACGGTACAAATGACGCTGCGTTTTGTCACTTCCCGCACCTCTTTACTGGCGACAGAAATCACCACCGACACGCCGCTTGAGCTGGTGTGGGATGGGCAGTTACTGGAAAAATATCATCTACAGGAACAAAAATCACAGTCAAACGAGACGATTGATCAGGCATTCCCTGCATACGACCGCACACTACACGCCACCCAAGACGGGCTGAACGTGAGCTTTGGCAAAGTGCGCTCCGATTCTAATCTGATGACATCTGGCGAGTCGCAATACCAAATCCACAAAACGCTACCAATGCGCACGCAAATCAACGGGCATCGTTTTGTGGCGAAGGCGAATATCGCCAGTTCCACCACTATCTATACCACCTACTCTCATCTGCTGACGGCTGCCGAAGTACAAAAAGAACAAGCCAAAATCAGCGATATTTTTCAGCATCCGCAGTCGTATCTCACCGCCACGGAGCAACGCTGGGAAGGTTATCTGAAGAAAGGATTAAACAATCCTGATGCCACAACGGCTCAGACACGCGTTGCGGTAAAGTCGATTGAGACTCTCAATGGCAACTGGCGCGGTGTTGCAGGGGCGATGAAATTCGACTCCGTCACCCCGTCGGTAACTGGACGTTGGTTCTCTGGTAACCAGACCTGGCCGTGGGACACCTGGAAACAGGCGTACGCGATGGCGCATTTCAACCCAGACGTGGCAAAAGATAACATCCGCGCCATATTTGCGTGGCAAATCCCGGCTGATGACTCTGTTCGCCCGTGGGATGCGGGCTTTGTACCGGATCTGCTGGCGTATAACACCAACGCTGAGCGCGGGGGCGATGGCAGCAACTGGAACGAGCGCAATACCAAGCCAAGTCTCGCCGCGTGGTCAGTGATGGAAGTGTATAAAACCACTGGTGATAAGGCCTGGCTGGAAGAGATGTATCCGCATCTGGTGGCTTACCATGACTGGTGGTTACGTAACCGCGACCATAACCACAACGGTGTGCCGGAGTATGGCGCGACTCGCGACAAAGCGCATAACACCGCCAATGGCGAGATGATCTTTACCGTTAAACGCGGCAACAAAGAGCAAAAAATGGTCGGTCTGGAGAATTACAACCGCGTGTTACGCAGCGGAAAGTATGACAGCATCGATATTCCGGCGCAGGTTGCGGCAGCCTGGGAATCAGGGCGTGATGGTGCGGCGGTATTTGGTTTTATCGAACCAGACCAGTTGCAGCGTTATCTGGATAAAGGCGGTAAGCGCGAAGACTGGCAGGTGCTGTTCGCGGAAAACCGCGCACCAGATGGCACTTTGCTGGGCTATTCGTTGCTCCAGGAGTCGGTTGATCAGGCCAGCTACATGTACAGTGACAGCAGTTACCTGGCGGAAATGGCCGATATTCTGGGCAAAAAGGATGATGCGCAGAAATTCCGTGGTCACGCCAAAAAACTGGCTGATTACATTAACACCTGTATGTTCGACGACGCGACCGGCTTCTATTACGACATCCGCATTGAGGATAAGCCGTTGGCGAATGGCTGTGCGGGGAAACCTATCGTAGCGCGTGGCAAAGGGCCGGAAGGCTGGTCACCGTTATTTAACGGTGCCGCCACCCAGCAACATGCTGACGCCGTTGTTAAGGTGATGAAAGACCCGAAAGAGTTCAATACTTACGTGCCTTTGGGCACCGCAGCCCTCACCAACCCGGCATTTGGGCCTGATATTTACTGGCGCGGACGCGTGTGGGTGGATCAGTTCTACTTCGGGCTGAAAGGAATGGAACGCTATGGCTATCGTGCTGATGCGGTCGAAATGGCTAATCGCTTCTTTGCGCATGCTAACGGGCTGATTACCGACGGGCCAATTCGTGAGAACTACAATCCGCTGACCGGTGAACAACAAGGCGCACCTAACTTCTCATGGAGTGCCGCGCATCTTTATATGTTGTACAACGATTTCTTCACCAGGCAGTAAAACTTAACAGCAATCCGGGGTCCCGGTAATTTCCGGGACCTTATTCAGGCGGCTGTGTTACTGAATATTTGAAATCAGATCCAATCTCCTGGCCCATGGGTCCGGGATCTCAGCGGTATCTTTGGCCCCCCCTTTCGGGAACATCAACAGATTATCCTTTTGCTTTTGATAAGGTTGCCAGACGGGTAATCCCTCACCGTTCGGGTTCGCCGATTTAGCAAAATTAACCCAATATTGATGCATTTGCTGGGCGACAGCGTTGTCCTGCGCTGTCACTGCTTTGCCGTAACGGCCTTTGAGTGTATTGAACACATAGGGAATTTCAGTGGCATGAGCCGCGCCCTGATCGGGCTGCCGCATAGACTCGGCCACATAACCGAAGCGGTATTGCCACACTGGCACATTGTAACGGCTGATTTCCTGCGCCAGGAATCGTGCCGGTTCCACCATAAACTGGTCGCTGGCAATAGCATCAGCCAACTGCTGGGGGGACATTTTCCCCTGAGGGTCATACGCGTTACGCGCCAGAGCGGGATCGATATTCCCCAACGGTTTCAACGCCTGTTGTAGATCGTTAACACGGGGAGCAAAACCGATATCTGAATCCGTTACCCCAACGATAAGCGGTACTTTTGCAAACTCACCTGCGCTAAACCGCTCCTGCGGTTCGCCCGTGATCAAACGTCCGTCAATCATCGGCCCGGAATAGCCTTTATCAGCCTGCATCGTGGCCATATTCAGGCCCTTCATCAGGGTTGATGCGGGTAAGTCACGCAGGTGTTGTAACGCTTCGGCCCCTTCACCTTTAATTCCCTGAAAATGTGCAAAGGCCAAACCAGCCTGCTCCGCCTCTTTGTAGGTCAGATTCGGGGTAATGTTGTGCCGCCCGGAGCCTGACTCGATGATCGCCTGCTGGAATAACCCGCTTGCCTGCGGAGTCGTTAATAAGCTGACAACAGAGAATCCACCTGCAGACTCACCGAACAAGGTGACTTTTTTCGCGTTACCGCCAAAAGTAGCAATGTTTTTTTGCACCCATTGCAAGGCAGCAATCTGGTCCATCAGGCCATAATTACCGCGTAACGGCTCCTGTGCTAATGCCGGGTGAGCAAAGAAACCAAACCGCCCAATGCGGTAGTTAAAGCTGACAAAGACCACCCCCTCTTTGGCAAATTCTTCACCGCTGTAGACCGTAGGCGAAGAACCTCCGTTAACGAAGCCACCACCGTAAATCCATACCATAACTGGCAGTGATTTTCCTTCTGCATGCAGCGGGCGCCATACGTTAATCGTCAGGCAGTCCTCGCTTAGCCCTGCGACGCCAACCGGGGCGGCATCACCGGGGAAAGGATCCTGCAAACAGTCATTCCCATAATTGACAGCCTGCCGTTCACCCGACCAACTTTTCACGGGTTGCGGGGGCTGCCATCGTAACGCGCCAACCGGCGGTTGACTGTAGGGAATCCCCTTATAAGACTCAACGCCAGCCTCTTTCGACCCAATGACTGTTCCGTTGCTATATGTCACCGCTACTTTTTGTGCGAATACAGGACAGCTAAGCGCAACAGCGGCGGCTATCAGGCCTGCCAGCAGTTTTCTTTTCATTTCGATCTCCCTGAGTATATTTACGAAAAACAATAAGATAACCAGCCTACTTTTACGCTTCGCTTATTCACAGAATAAGAGCCGACTTCCCAGTCGTCCCCCGTTATGGCACAAAAAAACCATTCATTAGATAAATCAATAGCAAAGAAAAGGCCCTGGAAAAATCCAGGGCCTGAGAATTCTACTGCCAGACAGGTAACAGAATTATCGTCGAACCATGCGGTAAATAATTAGCACAATAATCGCGCCCGCAACGGCAACCAGGAAACTCGGTAAGTTAAAGCCCGTGACATTGCCACCAATATGAAGAAATGTTGCTATCCAGCCACCGACAACGGCACCGATGATCCCTAAAATGCAGGTCAGAATAAAACCTCCGCCGTCCCTTCCCGGCATCAGAAGTTTTGCAATAACACCCGCTATTAAACCGAAAACAATCCAGGCCAGAATACCCATGTTAACCGTCCTCTTAATTATTGTGCGTGGTTACAAGTCAGAACCCCCATCAACATGACCGCGGGGCTTCTGTCTGTCGGTACGGTAAGTATAATCAAGTGTTAGAAACATGTGATGGACATAATCAACTCATTGAATTTTAGAAAATAAAAATCTGATATTTATCTTAAGTTTTTTAGTATTCTGCCGATATTATTTCTTACAGCTTTCAAAACACAACATGGACCTGGCCTTGAGTAACTATAACGAGCAGTTTCTGAAACGAAGTCCTCTGGCAGTATTAGGCGTGTTACGTGATCTGCATAAAAACCAAGTGCCTATTCGTCTAAGTTGGCAGTCAGGGCAGTTCATCAGCAAAATCCTGGAGGTCACAGCAGCGGGTTTGATTGTGGATTTTGGCAGCCAGTCGCTGGACAATCAGGCTGTGCAAAAAGCGACAGACATTCAATTCAGCGCAGAAACGGAAGGGGCAAAAGTTGAGTTTAGCTTGCCTAAATTGCAGGTGATGAATTACCTGGATTTACCGGCATTCAGTACACCAATCCCGTCTGCCTTATGGTTTATACAGCGTCGCGAGTATTTCCGAATTTCCGCACCGTTGCAGCCCTATTATTTGTGCAATACGTCGCTACCAAATGGTTCCCCTTTCCAGTTCAGGTTAAGTGATTTGTCACTCGGAGGGATGGGGGCGTTGTTGAACGGGCCGCTTCCTGAAGGACTGAAGGTCGGAATGCGTTTTTCACAGGTGGAAATCGATTTAGTGCAGTGGGGAAAATTCCGCTTTGATATGCAATTGATCACCTTATCTGAACGAAAAGTGATCGACAGCAAAAACGAGACCATCAGCACCCCGCGCCTGAGTTTCCGTTTTCTTAACGTTAATCCAGCCGTGGAGCGCGAATTGCAGCGTATTATTTTCTCTCTGGAACGTTCGGCCCGCGAAAAAGCAGACCGGGTAAAATAATCACATCGCGTTTAGCGCTTTGGATACTTTATATAAGTAACGTGGTGCTTGCGGCGCAGGGTGATTCTTAGCGATGTATTCGTAAAACTCGTCTGGACTTAGGTCATTGATCTCATCAATGGCCTTTTTGCGATCGGATGAGAACGTCCTTAGTAATGCCCCCGCGCCGTTAGCGTACGCGGCCAGTAAGGCATATTGCATTGTTTCCGGGTCTTCAATACCGGCCAGAATGCCATGTTCAAGAATGCTCAAATACGCGGTACCAATCGAGATGTTACGAGCAGGGTCTTTCAGTTCGCTGGTTGACGGCTGCCCGCCCCACCCCAGATGGCGATAGACATCTTTGCCCGCCGTTGACGCTTTAATCTGCATCAGACCCACAGCATTAGACTTACTGACCAGGCTTGGATTGCCACCGGATTCCACCGCAATAATTGCCGTCACCACACGTGGGCTCACACCCCACTCTTTTCCTGCTTGTTCGGTTATCGGCATCCAGGTTAATGCGCGTTGTACCGGTTTTGTTGGATCCCACTCAGGTTGTTTGGTTGTTTTACTTGAACAGCCCGCTAACAACAAAACCAATACAATCAGCCATCTTATATTCACGCATCTATCCTTATATTACTGAGCCGTAATTACTGCGATTCGTCTTTGTCGGCGGGTGACAACCACCGTTTCAAGCGGCATGATAACCAATTCACTTTACGCAAGGAAATGCCATGTCCACGATTCGTTTGATTGCCCCCTCAGGATTCTGTGTTAACCAGGCGGCGGCGGCGCGCGGTATCGAGCGTTTGAAAGCCTCTGGGCACCGGGTTGAGAACCAATCGGTGGTGACCCGGCGCTTCCAACGTTTTGCCGGAACGGACGCTCAACGGCTAACAGATATTCAGGATTTATCTGCCCTACCAGCAGAATGTGACATCGTGCTGGCGGTACGTGGTGGTTATGGGGCTACTCGCTTACTTGAAAATATTGACTATTCGAAACTGGGACGCGCCTTTGATGAACGTACACCGATAATTTGCGGGCATAGCGATTTCACCGCCATCCAGTTAGCACTCCTTTCCCAAACCGGGACGATTACCTTTAGCGGGCCGATGCTTGCCGGGAACTTTGGCGCAGAAGCGTTAAACAGCTTTACCTGGCAGCATTTCTGGCAAGCGATTACCGAGCCGAAATTTACGGTCAGTTGGCCCAGCGCCACCCCGGCCTGTTCGGCGAGCGGTACATTGTGGGGCGGAAATCTCGCGATGCTGGTGTCGATGATAGGTTCACCCTGGCTGACCGTTATTGATGGCGGCATTTTAGTGGTTGAAGATATTAACGAGCACCCATTCCGCGTTGAGCGCTTATTACTGCAACTTCATCACGCGGGGATTTTAGCTCGTCAAAAAGCGCTGATTCTGGGCAGTTTTAATGGTGCAACGCTGAGTGATTATGACGATGGGTATAACTTCGACGAAATGTGCCAGATGCTACAACAACGCTTATCGATTCCTGTGCTGCGCGATTTACCGTTCGGTCATGAACCTGAAACCGTCACCCTTCCTCTGGGGGCGTATGGTGAACTGCATCACGATGGGCAAACCGCCAACCTGACGGTCAGTGGTCATCCCGTTCTGAGGCAAATAAAGTCGCCTATGGCCTTCAGTTAGCACAATTAATCAATGCATTCGTGTTAACATTTGCACACGTTTGGCACAGGCAAAAGGAGAAAGATAATTTTGGACGCAGGGGCGATCGTCAGTCTGTTTATTTTAGGTTCCGTATTGGTAACTTGTAGCATCTTATTGAGTTCTTTTTCTTCTCGTCTTGGTATCCCCATCCTGGTTATTTTCCTCGCTATCGGCATGTTGGCGGGTATCGACGGTATTGGTGGCATTCCGTTTGATAATTATCCTTTCGCTTATCTCGTCAGTAACCTGGCGCTGGCGGTTATCCTGCTGGACGGCGGGATGCGCACTCAGGCCAGTTCGTTTCGTGTCGCACTTGGCCCTGCACTTTCACTTGCCACAATAGGCGTGTTGGTGACCTCAGGTTTAACCGGTATGGCCGCCGCGTGGCTATTCAACCTCAACTTAATTGAAGGTTTGCTGATTGGCGCCATCGTGGGTTCAACCGATGCGGCAGCCGTGTTTTCATTGCTGGGCGGCAAAGGTCTTAACGAACGTGTGGGTGCCACACTTGAGATTGAGTCGGGCAGTAACGACCCGATGGCAGTGTTTCTGACCATCACGCTCATTGAGATGATTCAGCATGGGCAAACCGGCCTGAGCTGGATGTTCATCGTGGATATCATCCAACAGTTTGGCCTCGGGATTTTGCTCGGCCTCGGCGGAGGCTATCTGCTATTGCAAATGATCAACCGCATTACCTTGCCGCAAGGTTTGTATCCCCTGCTGGCACTGAGTGGCGGGATTATGGTGTTTGGCATCACTACGGCTCTCAATGGTAGCGGGATTCTGGCGGTCTATCTTTGTGGTTTCGTGTTAGGTAACCGCCCCATTCGCAGCCGTTTTGGTATTTTACAAAACTTTGATGGGCTGGCGTGGTTTGCGCAAATCGGCATGTTCCTGGTACTGGGGCTGCTGGTCAATCCGACAGATTTGTTGCCGATTGCAATCCCGGCTTTACTGCTGTCTATCTGGATGATTTTCTTTGCCCGTCCGCTGTCTGTTTTTCTCGGCCTGTTGCCGTTCCGCGGCTTTAATCTGCGTGAACGTGTGTTTATCAGTTGGGTGGGATTACGCGGTGCGGTACCGATTATTCTCGCCGTATTCCCGATGATGGCGGGCCTTGATAACGCCCGTTTGTTCTTCAATGTGGCGTTCTTCGTGGTGTTGGTTTCGCTGTTATTACAGGGGACTTCACTGGGTTGGGCGGCTAAAAAAGCCAAAGTTGTGGTGCCACCTGTCGGTTGGCCGGTTTCGCGCGTGGGTCTGGATATTCATCCGGAAAATCCGTGGGAGCAGTTTGTTTATCAAATCAGCGAAGAAAAATGGTGCATTGGTGCCTCTCTGCGTGACCTGAAAATGCCAAAAGACACGCGCATTGCCGCCCTGTTCCGTGACAATGTTCTGATGAATCCCGGCGACCGTACACGGTTACAAGTCGGTGATGTGCTTTGTGTGATTGGCCGTGAGCGTGATCTACCCGCACTGGGTAAAATGTTTAGCCAGTCGCCCCCTGTGGCACTCGATCAGCGCTTCTTTGGTGACTTTATTCTTGAAGCCAGCGCGCAGTTTTCCGATGTCGCAACGATATATGGCCTTGAGTTAGATGACAGCGTGAATACGCAGCAAACGTTGGGTGAATTTGTGGTGAGCATGCTGGGTGCTGCGCCGGTGGTCGGTGACCAGGTGGAATTCGCAGGTATGATTTGGACGGTTGCCGAGAAACAAGATAACAAGGTTCTCAAAATCGGTGTTCGGGTCGAAAGCGAAGAAACCGAGTAGCAACGTTAATGTCGGATGTCGCTTGCGCTAATCCGACATCTGAAGACCGGCAATGTTGGGTGACGCTTCGCTTAACCGACCTACACGTTTTGTAGGGTGGATTCGCGCAAGCGCCATCCCCCCGTTTTTTAAAACTGCGTCACAACCGGCACGCGTGGCGCCAGTGCGCACATGAGTTCGTACCCTACCGTCCCCGCAGCATGGGCGACATCATCAATTTTAACTTCGTTCCCCCACAACTCTACCGGGCTGCCAATCCCTGCTTGCGGGCATGGAGTAAGGTCAACCGTCAGCATGTCCATCGAAATAGCCCCCACCGTGCGAGTCAACACACCGTCAACGCGCACCGGGGTGCCATCAGGTGCCAGGCGCGGATAACCGTCGGCGTAACCGCAGGCGACAATCCCAATACGCTGCTCACCCTGCGTCCGGTAGCGGCTACCGTAACCCACCGTATCACCCGGTTTTAGATTCTGTACGCCAATAACTTCGCTTTGCAGACTCATGACCGGCTGCAAGCCACTGTTAGCAACATCGCACCATTGGCCTGAAGGAGATGCGCCATACAGCACAATCCCCGGGCGAACCCAGTCAAAATGCGTCTCCGGGTGCCACAGGGTTGCTGCGGAATTAGCAAGTGAACGAGGGCAATCTAAGCCTTCCGCCGCCTGCTCTACGCGTTTCATGGGTTCAACAATGCCGTCAGGTTGCTCAGCATCAGCAAAATGTGCCATCAGCGTTAACTGGCCAACATTGGCAATAGCCCGCAATTGCTGCCAGATCGAATGCACCCGATCAGGGCTGAACCCCAGGCGGTTCATACCACTATTTATCTTCAGGTAAACATCCAGCGGTGCGTTAAGTTTGGCATTCGCCAGCGCCTTCACCTGCCAGTTACTGTGCAGGCTGGTGGTGAGACGGTACTGATCAAACAGCGGCAGTTCATCCGCGTGGAAAAAGCCTTCGAGCATCAGAATCGGCCCTTTCCAGCCACGTTCACGCAGCAAAATAGCCTCTTCGAGATTGAGCATCGCGAAACCATCAGTTTCACGTAATGATGACCAGATACGCTCAAGACCATGACCATACGCATTCGCTTTGACCACCGACCAGACACGAGAATGAGGGGCAGCCTGGCGGACAACGTGTAAATTGTTACGTAGCGCGCTCAGTTTCAGCGTCGCAACAATAGGACGGGACATTATCAACTCCTGTATTGATATGAGTTATGAGCGTTATGCAGACGTTGAGAGCCTGTCGGAGCGAAGCCTGGGGAGTAACGCGCAATCGCGAGATCGTCAAACGGGATCGCAGGGGTTCTTCCAGAAATTAAATCACTTAACATCTGTCCCGAACCGCAGGCCATCGTCCAGCCCAGGGTTCCGTGCCCGGTGTTGAGCCACAAATTCTTGAAGGGTGTACGGCCGACAATCGGTGTTCCGTCTGGCGTCATAGGACGTAACCCCGTCCAGAACGTCGCCTGTTCAACGTGTCCACCGCGTGGATAAAGATCACGCACCACCATTTCCAGGGTTTCACGGCGAGGTTGCAGCAATTCAGTGTTAAAGCCGACAATCTCTGCCATCCCACCGACACGAATACGCTGATCAAAACGCGTGATAGCGATTTTGTATGTCTCATCGAGAATAGTCGAAACCGGGGCCCCTTGCTCATCGGCAATCGGGATGGTCAGAGAATAACCCTTGAGCGGATAGACAGGAATATCAACGATATTTTTCAATAAACCCGTGGAGTATGAACCGAATGCGACCACATAGGCGTCTGCTTTCACCACCTCTTTACCGCACTGCACGCCATAAATATTTTGGCCTTCATACAGCAGACGATCGACTGGCGTATTGAAACGAAACACCACACCTGCTTCGGCGGCCATACGTGCCAGATTTTGCGTGAACAGCTGACAATCGCCGGTTTCGTCATTAGGTAAGCGCAAGCCGCCCGTCAGTTTATGGGCAACATCAGCCAATGCGGGTTCGACTTCGGCTAAGCGGCTGGCTTCCAGTAATTGATAGGGCACACCGGCGTCTTCGAGGACTGCAATGTCTTTAGCGGCGTTTTCAAACTGCTGCGCGGTGCGGAACAGTTGCAGCGTACCACCCTGCCGCCCTTCATATTGAATACTGGTGCTATGGCGCAGTTCTTTCAGGCAATCGCGGCTGTATTCCGCCAAACGCACCATCCGGCCTTTGTTTTCCATGTAATGGTGCATATCGCAGTTACGCAGCATTTGCAGCATCCATTTCAGTTGAAATGGCGTGCCATCAAGACTAATGGCCAGCGGAGCATGGCGCTGGAACATCCATTTGATGGCTTTGAGTGGCACACCGGGTGCGGCCCAGGGTGCGGCGTAACCCGGTGAGATTTGCCCGGCATTTGCCGCACTGGTTTCCATGGCAGGTCCCGCTTCCCTGTCGATAACCGTGACA
>NZ_DATERI010000142.1:0-15008 GCF_035271705.1 Buttiauxella sp. | reverse complement strand
AACTTCACCACCGAAGTCGGCGTGCCCAGGGGTATCAACGATGTTGATACGGTAGTCATTCCATTTGATAGCGGTGTTTTTAGCGAGGATGGTAATCCCACGCTCTTTCTCCAAATCGTTGGAGTCCATCACGCGTTCGGTAGCTTCAGCACGTTCGTTACTGAAAGTACCAGATTGCTGCAGCAGCTTATCAACCAGGGTAGTTTTACCATGGTCAACGTGCGCGATGATGGCGATATTACGCAGATTTTCGATCACAACTTTGCCTCAGGCATTTAGAAATAGCGCGTTATTGTACACGTATTAATCGAAGGACAGAACAGGATCACAAAGAACCTTTACAAACAATATTGAAAGTAAGGGTTTGTGATCGCTTTCACGGAGCAAAAAAGGGAGCCACAACGAAAATTGCACCAATATGGTGCTCAATTCCCAGATTGAAGCACTATATTAGTGCAATCTATCCATCGTGGTGCAGCCCTTTTGCACTATAGTGCGCATGATAGCGCCTTTTTAGGGTAATTTAAAAGTTGGCACAGATTTCGCTTTAATCATTTCAGGGCGAAAAGCCATGTTAAATAGAATAGACCCTTTGGATTTCGAGATACAGGAAGTCGGCAAGAGAAAGAATCCCGATGAACTTACACAGGTAAGTGATTCGGGTGAATGAACATAGCCAACGCATCTGCGACTTGAAAGACGACGGGTAAGACCTCGTTACCACGACGACAATGACCAATCCGGGAGAGTTAAGTATGTCCGCTGAACACGTATTGACGATGCTGAATGAGCATGAAGTGAAGTTTGTAGATTTGCGCTTCACTGACACTAAAGGTAAAGAACAGCACGTCACTATCCCTGCTCACCAGGTGAACGCTGACTTCTTTGAAGAAGGCAAAATGTTTGATGGCTCCTCGATTGGTGGCTGGAAAGGCATCAACGAATCTGACATGGTTCTTATGCCAGACGCGTCTACCGCTGTTATTGACCCGTTCTTCGCTGATTCTACTCTGATCATCCGTTGCGACATTCTTGAGCCAGGCACTATGCAAGGCTATGACCGCGACCCACGTTCTATCGCGAAACGTGCTGAAGACTATCTGCGCGCAACCGGCATTGCTGATACCGTTCTGTTCGGGCCAGAGCCAGAGTTCTTCCTGTTCGATGACGTTCGTTTCGGTAGCTCCATTTCGGGTTCACACGTAGCAATCGATGATATCGAAGCTGCATGGAACACCGGCACCAAATACGAAGGCGGCAACAAAGGCCACCGTCCTGCTGTTAAAGGCGGTTACTTCCCAGTTCCTCCGGTTGACTCTGCACAAGACCTGCGTTCTGCAATGTGTCTGACCATGGAGCAAATGGGCCTGGTTGTTGAAGCTCACCACCACGAAGTAGCAACTGCTGGTCAGAATGAAGTGGCTACCCGCTTCAACACCATGACCAAAAAAGCAGATGAAATTCAGATCTACAAATATGTCGTGCACAACGTTGCTCACGCTTATGGCAAAACTGCGACCTTCATGCCAAAACCAATGTTTGGCGATAACGGTTCTGGTATGCATTGCCACATGTCCCTGTCTAAGAACGGTGTAAACACGTTCGCTGGTGACAAATATGCGGGCCTGTCTGAGCAAGCGCTGTACTACATCGGCGGTGTCATCAAACACGCTAAAGCAATCAATGCCCTGGCTAACCCAACCACCAACTCCTACAAGCGTTTGGTCCCAGGTTACGAAGCTCCAGTTATGCTGGCTTACTCTGCGGCTAACCGTTCTGCTTCTATCCGTATTCCAGTGGTTGCGTCTCCGAAAGCACGTCGTATCGAAGTGCGCTTCCCAGACCCAGCAGCTAACCCGTATCTGTGCTTTGCAGCGCTGCTGATGGCTGGTCTCGATGGCATCAAGAACAAAATCCATCCGGGCGAAGCAATGGACAAAAACCTGTACGACCTGCCGCCAGAAGAAGCGAAAGAGATCCCACAAGTTGCTGGCTCTCTGGAAGAAGCACTGAGCTGCCTGAACGAAGACCGCGAGTTCCTGACTGCGGGTGGTGTGTTCACTGATGACGCAATCGATGCATACATCGCGCTGCGTATCGAAGAAAACGACCGTGTGCGTATGACTCCGCACCCGGTAGAGTTTGAACTGTATTACAGCGTTTAATATTTAAAGCGCAGCGAATTTTATGTCGCAGCAAGGAGGCAACCGAAGGAACCCCGATGAGCTTACATCAGTAAGTGATTTGGGTGAGCGAGGGAAGCCAACACCGCTGTGGCGTAAAAGGCGCTGATGATTGTTGCCGTGGAAACTTTTAGCCCATCTTCGATGGGCTTTTTTCTCCACAAATAACCTGCAGCTGCAATATCTTTTGCTCGCAGGAAACTATAATGCACCATCATAGTGCAAATTATTGGAGACTGCTGTATGGCAACCGGCACGCTGCCCGATGCTGGGCAGATCCTGAATTCTTTAATCAACAGCATTTTACTGGTCGATGACGAGCTGGCGGTGCATTTCGCCAATCCGGCTGCACAGCAACTTTTGGCGCAAAGTTCGCGCAAGCTGTACGGCACACCACTACCAGAGCTGTTGAGTTACTTTTCGCTTAATGTTGGCTTGATGCAAGAAAGCCTGACTGCAGGCCAGGGTTTTACCGATAACGAAGTCACACTGGTTATCGATAGCCGCTCCCACATTCTTTCTCTGACGGCACAACGTTTACCGGAAGGTTACATCCTGATGGAAATGGCGCCGATGGATAACCAACGACGTCTAAGCCAGGAACAGTTGCAGCAAGCGCAGCAAATTGCCGCTCGTGACTTAGTTCGTGGGCTGGCACATGAGATTAAAAATCCACTCGGTGGGTTACGCGGTGCCGCGCAATTACTGGCAAAAGCCTTACCCGACCCTTCGCTCACCGAATACACCAACGTGATTATTGAGCAAGCTGACCGCTTACGTAATCTGGTGGATAGGCTGTTAGGCCCGCAGCAACCGGGTATGCACGTCACCGAAAGCATTCATAAAGTCACAGAACGTGTGATGAAACTGGTGTCGATGGAGTTACCCGCGAATGTGACACTAGTGAGAGATTACGACCCAAGTTTGCCTGAGTTGGCGCATGATCCCGACCAAATTGAACAGATTTTACTGAATATTGTGCGTAACGCGCTTCAAGCGTTGGGCAGTGATGGGGGTGAGATTGTGTTACGCACGCGTACCGCTTTTCAAAGTACGCTGCACGGCACTCGTTATCGCCTGGCTGCACGCATTGATGTTGAAGACAATGGACCGGGGATTCCGGCCCATCTGCAGGACACACTATTCTACCCAATGGTGAGCGGACGTGAAGGAGGGACAGGTTTAGGTCTTTCTATTGCACGCAACTTGATCGATCAGCATTCGGGAAAAATCGAATTTAACAGTTGGCCAGGTCATACCGAGTTTTCGGTTTTCCTGCCTATTCGTAAGTAGAGGTCTTTATGCAACGAGGGATAGTTTGGATCGTTGATGACGATAGCTCCATCCGTTGGGTGCTGGAACGCGCTCTGACAGGGGCTGGTTTAAGCTGCACCACGTTTGAAAGTGGCAATGAAGTCCTGAATGCTCTTGCAACCAAAACCCCGGACGTTTTGTTATCTGATATTCGCATGCCAGGCATGGATGGTCTGGCACTGCTAAAGCAGATTAAACAACGACACCCGATGTTGCCGGTCATCATAATGACGGCTCATTCAGATCTTGAAGCAGCTGTGAGCGCCTATCAACAAGGTGCATTTGATTATCTGCCAAAACCTTTTGATATTGATGAAGCTGTGGCACTCGTTGAGCGAGCCATCAGTCATTATCAGGAACAACAGCAACCGCGAAATGTGCAGGTTAATGGGCCGACGACCGATATCATCGGTGAAGCCCCCGCCATGCAGGATGTGTTTCGTATTATTGGCCGCTTGTCCCGGTCATCAATAAGTGTGCTGATTAACGGCGAATCCGGTACGGGTAAAGAGTTAGTTGCCCACGCTTTGCATCGGCACAGCCCGCGCGTGAAATCCCCTTTTATTGCGCTGAATATGGCCGCAATCCCAAAGGATTTGATTGAGTCCGAGCTGTTTGGCCATGAGAAAGGGGCTTTTACCGGCGCTAATCAAATTCGCCAGGGCCGTTTTGAGCAAGCTGATGGCGGCACACTGTTCCTCGATGAAATTGGTGATATGCCGCTGGATGTGCAAACTCGTTTACTGCGCGTGTTAGCGGATGGGCAATTTTATCGTGTCGGCGGCTATGCCCCAGTAAAAGTTGATGTGAGAATTATTGCCGCGACTCACCAGAACTTGGAGTTGCGCGTGCAGGAAGGGAAATTCCGTGAGGACTTATTCCATCGCCTGAACGTGATTCGCGTTCATTTACCCCCACTGCGCGAACGCCGGGAAGATATTCCGCGTCTGGCTCGCCATTTCTTGCAAGATGCAGCCCAGGAATTGGGTGTGGAAGCAAAACTGCTTCATCCTGAAACCGAAACGGCGTTAACACGTTTAGCCTGGCCTGGAAACGTCCGCCAACTGGAGAATACCTGTCGCTGGTTAACCGTAATGGCGGCGGGCCAGGAAGTATTGATTCAGGACTTGCCCGCCGAGCTATTCGAGACAACGATTCCCGATAGCCCGGCACATTCTCATTCCGACAGCTGGGCAACACTGCTGGCACAATGGGCAGATCGGGCGTTACGTTCCGGTCATCAGAACTTACTTTCTGAAGCTCAGCCAGAAATGGAGCGCACACTGCTGACGACTGCACTACGCCATACGCAAGGGCATAAGCAGGAAGCAGCAAGGTTGCTTGGTTGGGGACGCAACACCCTGACGCGTAAGCTCAAAGAGTTGGGAATGGAGTAGCTTACAATTTATATCCTAAATAATTCGAGTTGTGGATAGGCGGCAAGGGAGCAAATCCCCAGGAGCTTACTTGAGTAAGTGACTGGGGTTAGTGAGCGCAGCCAACGCCCCAACAACTTGAAGTATGAAGGATATTTATATCACGCGCGAAAACTGCTGGAGGCGTGCCTTCTGGCGCAAGTAACTATCAAAACACATGCAGATATTACGGATTAATAGACGACCTTTGGCCGTTACCTGGATATGTTTGCCATCAATATCCACCAGCCCATCTTTCGCGAGTGGTTCCAGCAATTTCAGATCTTCTGCGAAGTACTCTTCAGCATTCAGATCCCAAAGTTCTTCTATTTCCGCAAGATTGAGCTGGAAGTTACAGATAAGCGCTTTGATAACATCACGACGAATGCAGTCATCGCGGGTTAATGCCAGCCCACGCCACAGCGCATCACCTTGCTGATCAAGTTGTTGATAATACGTTTTAAGCTCTTTCTGGTTCTGCGCGTAGCAATCACCAATCATGCTGATGGCGGAAACTCCCATCCCCAACAGATCTGTATCGCCCTGGGTGGTGTAGCCCTGGAAATTACGGTGCAATTTCCCTTCGCGTTGAGCAATCGCCAGTTCGTCATCCGGACGTGCGAAATGGTCCATACCAATAAACTGGTATCCCGCGCTGGTCAGCGAGCTGATGGTTTCTTGCAGAATATCGAGTTTCTGCTGCGCGCTCGGTAGGTCTGCATCTTTAATTTTGCGTTGAGCCGCAAACAATGTCGGTAAATGCGCATAGTTAAAAACGCTGAGGCGATGCGGGCTCAACTCAGCAACACGTTTGAGCGTGAAGGCAAAGCTTTCTGGTGTCTGCTTTGGCAGACCATAAATCAAATCAATATTGGTCGATGTGAAACCTAGTTCACGAGCGCGTTGAATCAAGGCGAAGATAAACTCTTCGTCTTGCTCACGGTTAACCAGACGCTGAACTTCTTTGTTGAAATCCTGCACCCCCATGCTCAAGCGAGTAAAGCCTTCCTGACGCAGATGGTCCAGCACATCCAGTTCAATTTCACGCGGATCGATTTCAATAGACAGTTCGGCGTCTTCATTAAAATTGAAATGACCACGCAGAAGCCCCATCAAACGGCTTATCTGGGCTTTGCTGAGATAGGTAGGTGTACCGCCGCCCCAATGCAGTTGGCTAACGTGACGGCCTTTAAAGAGCGGTGCACGGTGGGCAATTTCTTGTTCCAGCGCATCAAGATACTGATCGGCCTTGTGAGTCTGGCGAGTCACGATTTTATTACAGCCGCAGAAGTAGCAGAGTTTGTGGCAAAACGGGATATGAACGTACAGCGACAGCGGGCGCTCAGGATAACGAGCAACCGCTTCAAGAAATGCCGCCTCGCCGAAGCCTTCTGAGAACTCCAGCGCGGTGGGATAAGAGGTATAACGCGGCCCTGAATAATTATATTTCTGGATCAGGGCCAGATCCCAATCGATTAACTGCTCAGACATACTCACTCCCTCCGGTGCTGCCGCATTCGTTGACGGCGCAACGATTTTTGTAATCGCGACAACCGCCGTAGTTTAACGAATAACCACAGCAGATAACACACCAGAGGAAAAACCACGAAAAGAACAGGTAATCCCATTGAGGTATACCGTTAGTCAGTGCCCTTAAGCAGACGCATTAAATCATCACCCTTCTCTTTTTCTTCTTCATCTTCGTCATCATCGTAGGCGATGCCGAGTTCAGCCATCAATGCATCGATACGATCAAGCTTAGCGTTAACCCACGCCTGTTCTTCTGCATTGAGCGTTTCACCTTCTTCAAGACGTTCCAGCAACGCATCCAGGCGCTCATCGTTCTCCAGCAAATCCAGCTCAGCCTGTGGTGTTAGCATAGGTTTCTCGCTTTTAGGTTTGTGCTGCTTCGGTTTTTTGACCTGGACTTCAGTTACGCCCAGGGCGATTGGTTTTTTACTGCCAATGCGCGGATCTTTAGCCTGAGTGCTGCCACTTCCACTTTTAGCTTGAGTACCACCTGTTGCGCGACTCCCCGCAGAGTGCCCACTGTGCTTTTTCTCACGTTTGCGATCGCGAGATTCACGATCAATCTCTTCACGCGTTTTGCGACGTGCTTTTGAAGGTTTAGAACCGGGTACTGCTGAGTTTTGTTGCTTCATAATAATTTTTCTTGAGCCATTTTTATTCAGTATAGAATTGCGGCGGAATCTAGCAGAAAGCAAGCAAAGAAAAAAGGCGGCAGGTTAACCCGTCGCCTTTTTTCTTGTCTCTGGACCCTTATCTGGTCACACAATCCCTGTTTGCACTCGACTCCCTGTCTTTCCTTTGCAAACAACTTCCGTGTTTATCCTTATCCTGAGTTGCTATCCTTAGTGGCTCTCCTTTGCCTGTGCCGCTTACTTTACTCTGAGCGCTTAATTCTACAAGGTGGGTATTTGTGTTAAGACATTGATGCAATCAATCAATATCACTTTAATATATTGTTTTATAAAATTTTTTATTAATGTCTGCATTTATCAACGCTACGTTGTCTGCCATTACAAATGGTCAATGTCTTACAAACCATGGGTGTATATCTGTAATCCTGTAAGCCTTGCTGAGAAACACGGCGTTTTCCCCATGTTCAGGTATAATCCCCCACAATGCTCATCCTGAGGGAGACAACCGTTTTGACAAACTGGAATTATCAACAGACCCACTTCGTGCTTAGCGCACCGGACATTCGCCATTTACCTTCTGATACCGGTATTGAGGTTGCTTTCGCAGGCCGCTCTAATGCAGGGAAATCCAGCGCATTAAATACGCTGACCAATCAGAAAGCCCTGGCTCGTACCAGTAAAACGCCAGGCCGTACTCAGCTCATCAACCTATTTGAAGTCGCTGAAGGTAAACGTGTGGTGGATTTGCCAGGTTATGGCTACGCCGAAGTACCGGAAGAAGTAAAACTGAAATGGCAGCGCGCGCTCGGCGAATATCTGCAAAAGCGTAATAGCTTGAAAGGATTGGTTGTGCTGATGGATATCCGTCATCCACTTAAAGACCTTGACCAGCAGATGATTCACTGGGCCGTTGCGAGCAACATTCCCGTCATGTTGCTGTTAACCAAGGCTGACAAGTTGGCGTCTGGTGCTCGCAAAGCACAATTAAATATGGTGCGCGCCGCAGTTGTGGACTTTAACGGTGACATTCAAGTAGAGGCGTTTTCGTCTCTGAAGAAAATTGGCGTTGATGTACTGCGTCATAAGCTTGATGGCTGGTACAACGATATCCCGCCAGCAACCGAAGAAGATGGCGTAGAAGAAGACGACGAAACCTCTGGCGAATAACCCTACCCAAAATAATTCGAGGTGCAGGTAGGCGGCAAGTGAGCAAATGCCGATGTGCTTACTCAGGTAAGTGATTATTCGGCCCATCCATGGATCTCCCCCCTTCGGGGCGCTGCTAACAGCGTTCAAATCTGCGGCTTGAAGTATGACGGGTATAAGCATGGGTTCGCCCGTGCTTTTTTTTCCTTACTTTCCTGACTTGCGCCCAATAAAAAACGCCCCAGTCATTACTGACTGGGGCGGCTAAAATATTCAGCCAAATCCGATTACGTGAAGTAAAAGGTCTGAAAGATAGAACATCTTACCTCTGTACCCTACGCAAATAACTCTACTCCTTTTTATTCGGATGAAAAAGTATTTTTTGTAGTTTTTTTTCACTCTTTACACACCAATCTTGAATCATCATCACAAAAAGCTATGAGTTATGTTCTTTAGTTACAGAACCTATTTCAAATTAGTGCGCTTCATCCCAATTTGCACCACTCCCAACTTCCACCAGCAACGGCACGTCCAGTTTCATGCTGCCTTCCATCAATTCGTGGACTTTCTTCGATACGGCTTCCAGATCATCCTGATGAACTTCGAATACCAATTCATCGTGTACCTGCATGATCATTTTTACACGAGGCTTATCTTTCTCAAGCCAGGCATCGACGGCAATCATCGCGCGTTTGATGATGTCAGCTGCCGTTCCCTGCATCGGGGCGTTGATAGCCGCACGTTCAGCGCCAGCACGGCGCGCCGCATTACTAGAATTGATGTCCGGTAAATACAGACGGCGTCCGTCCAGCGTTTCGACATAACCCTGATCTTTCGCCTGCTTGCGGGTGCGCTCCATGTACTCCAGCACGCCAGGATAGCGTTCAAAGTAGAGATCCATGTATTTCTGCGACTCTTTACGCGGGATATTGAGCTGGCGTGACAAGCCAAATGCGCTCATGCCGTAAATCAGACCAAAGTTAATCGCTTTAGCACTGCGGCGTTGTTCACCAGAAACACTATCCAACGGAATACCGAATACTTCGGAAGCGGTAGCACGGTGAATATCTTTGCCTTCTGCAAATGCAGTCAACAGACCTTGGTCGTGAGATAAATGCGCCATGATGCGCAGTTCGATTTGCGAGTAGTCGGCAGAAACGATCAAGTAATCTTTTGGAGCAATAAAGGCCTGGCGAATACGACGCCCTTCTTCATTACGCACCGGAATGTTTTGCAAGTTCGGTTCGGTAGAAGACAAACGCCCGGTCGCGGCCACTGCCTGATGGTACGAGGTATGTACGCGCCCGGTTTTCGGGTTAATCATGAGTGGCAGCTTATCGGTATAAGTCGATTTCAGCTTCGCCAAACCACGGTGTTCAAGAATGACTTTAGGCAGCGGATAATCCAGGGCTAATTCTTCCAGCACTTCCTCAGAAGTAGAAGGCGCGCCACCAGGGGTTTTCTTTAGCGGTTTAATACCCTGTTTTTCAAAAAGTATAGTCTGCAGCTGCTTCGGTGAAGCAAGGTTAAACGCCTCACCCGCGATTTCATGCGCAGTCAATTCAAGTTCAGCCAGTCGTTTTGTCAGCTGCTCAGAATGGGTGTGCAGAATAGCGGGATCAATCTTGACGCCATTACGTTCAATACGTGACAGCACTGGCACAAGTGGCATTTCGACATTTTTGAAGACGCTTAATGGCCCTTCTCGTTTCTCAAGCTTCGGCCACATCTTCAGATGTAACTGCAAAGTAACGTCGGCATCTTCTGCAGCGTAACGCCCAGCTTGCTCAAGATCGATCTGATTAAAGGTCAGCTGCTTTTTACCTTTTCCAGCAATCTCTTCGAATGTGATGGTCGTGTGTTTAAGCCAGCGAGAAGCCAGGCTGTCCATATCATGCCGGCCTGCAACGCTATCAAGAATGTAGGACTCAAGCATGGTATCGAACTCAATGCCGCGCAGCTCGATATCGTAGTTCTGCATGATGCCGCGGTCATACTTCAGATTTTGCCCAACTTTAAGAACACTTTCATCCTCAAGTAATGGCTTGAGAAGTTCAAGCGCACGCTCACGAGGAATTTGGACCGGGGCATCTAAATAGTCATGCGCGACAGGAATGTAGCACGCAACACCCGGTTCAGTGGCAAATGAAAGACCCACCAGGTTCGCACTGATGTTATCCAGGCTGTCAGTTTCAGTATCGAAGGCGATGACAGGCGTTTTTTTGAGGCGGGAAATCCACTCTTCAAGAACAGTCTCATCAAGAATGGTGACGTAGTTGTCATAAGAAAGCGCGTTGGCTGGTTCTTCGGGTTCAACTTCAGCTTCAATATCGATGGTTTTTGGCGATTGTGCTGCAGGTTTCGCGCCCTTAGCCTGCATCCACTTGCCCGCTTCAACGTCTGTAATCCAGCGTTTAAATTCGTATTGCTTGAACAGGCTAAGCAACTCTTCATCAGCCAGTTGCTGCACTTCTAATTGCTCGCAACCTAACTCGAGCTCAACATCCGTTTTGATGGTAGCCAGTTTATAGGACAGGTAAGCAAGGTCTTTGCTTTGCTCAAGCTTCGCCGCCATAGTTTTAGCGCCACGGAACGTCAACTCTGAGATTTTTTCTGGGTTGGCATACAGCGTATCTAAACCCCCTAAGCCTTGCAGTAGTGCCTGTGCGGTTTTCTCACCCACGCCAGGGACACCAGGAATGTTATCTGATGAATCACCCATTAAGGCCAGGAAGTCGATAATCAGCTCAGGAGGCACGCCATACTTAGTGCGAACTTCTTCCGGGCCAAGGATGGTGTTTGTCATGGTATTGATAAGCGTCACGCCTGGAGTCACCAGCTGCGCCATATCTTTATCGCCGGTACTTATCAGTACCGGACGGCCCACACGTTCCGCTTCAAGCGCTAATGTGCCGATAACATCGTCGGCTTCTACACCTGAAACCGCCAGCAGTGGCAATCCCATGGCTCTCACCATGGCATGGAGAGGTTCAATTTGCGCTCGAAGATCGTCAGGCATTGGTGGTCGGTGTGATTTGTAATCCTCAAACAACTCGTCACGGAAGGTCTTACCTTTAGCATCAAACACTACAGCGGCGTGAGTTGGCTGGTACTGCAACAATAAGCTACGCAGCATGTTCAGCACGCCGTACATTGCCCCGGTCGGTTCACCTTTGCTATTGGTCAGCGGTGGAAAAGCGTGATAGGCACGATAGAGATAAGAGGAGCCATCAACGAGGATAAGTGGATTTTGCGCGATCTGAACCATAATGTTCCGTTCCGTGACTGATTTTAGTTTATGGGTAAAGGATGCCATAGCCTGGCTGAAAACATGAGCCTTTGAGGAAGATAAGGTAAAAAGTTTTGTTGATCTTCGAGATCGGCTCCACGATCAATATTGTGGATAAGTTTGTGCATAATTCTTTAAGCAATTGATTTTTACGTAAGAAGGAAATCACCACCTAATTAAATATTATTATTTTTCAATACCTTGAGACTTATCTATTCATCTGGATGTCATTTTTTGAATGATCGACAAATGTGGATATAAAAATAAATTATGTTTTAGACCGATATTATTCAAAGCCGTAGTATCCGGATTTTTTACTCAGCAGTTTTAGTGTCATCACGGGTGATAAATTTCTGATAAAATTTAGCTCCATTATTCTGTTCCCAGTAGCCGACACTCCTTAACCATCTGAAAAATTTATTTATGTCGAGATTATTCGCCGCGATAACGTTGATTCTGAGTGTCGCTCTTACTATCGTGGTCACTGTAGCCTGCTCAGTACCTATTATTATTGCTGGCATCATCAAGCTATTACTTCCTGTTCCCATCATCTGGCGCTCAATCTCAGTATTTGCTGATTTCATGATGTACTGCTGGTGTGAAGGTTTGGCCTTTTTACTCAGGTTAAATCCACACCTGAAGTGGGATGTTGAAGGACTCGACGAACTCAGCAAAAAAAACGGGTATCTGCTGATTTGTAATCACCGAAGCTGGGCTGACATCGTTATTTTGTGCGTGCTGTTTCGCAAACTTATCCCAATGAATAAGTACTTTTTAAAACAACAGCTCGCCTGGGTGCCATTTATGGGCTTGGCTTGTTGGGCTTTGGATATGCCTTTCATGAAACGTTACTCGCGAGGGTATTTATTACGTCATCCAGAGCAACGCGGCAAAGATGTTGAAACCACTCGCCGTTCTTGTGAAAAATTCCGCTCTCACCCAACGACTATCGTGAATTTTGTTGAAGGTTCGAGATTCACTAAAGAGAAGCGTTTACAGACTCGTTCGGCTTTTCAAAACCTGCTTCCGCCTAAAGCCGCGGGCATCGCAATGGCTCTCAATGTGTTAGGGAAACAGTTCGATAAGCTACTGAACGTGACGCTTTGTTATCCTGAAAATGCGCAAAATCCATTTTATGACATGTTAACCGGGAAGATGACGCGAATTGTGGTGAGAGTGTCACTCGTGCCTATTGCAGAGGATCTACATGGTGATTATGTGAATGACAAAGCTTTTAAACGTCGCTTCCAGCACTGGTTGAATGCATTGTGGCATGAGAAAGACGAGCTGCTGTCAAACATCAAACAAGAGAAAAAAGCCGGTCAATGACCGGCTTTCTCATTATTTCTGTTCTACCAGGAACTTGGCTACATCAGCATATTGCTGAATAAACACGTCCATGTTGCTGGAGTCTATGCCTTGTGGATTCAACTGATATTTCCCGTTTACAAACATAGCTGGAACACCCTGCAATTGCAGATCCGCCGCAGCTTTCTCTTGTTGGGCAACCAGTGATTTCACAACAAAACTGTTCCACGCTGCATCGTACTCTTCTGGTTTAATACCAGCATCGATGAATACCTGGCGGATATCTGCAACATTTTGAACAGTCTGAGTTTTTTGTAGTGCTTCAAACATTGGAGCGGTAACTTTGTCTTCCACACCCAATGCTAGTGCAACAGCCCATGCCTGAGTTAAATCCTTGCCCAATGGGCCGAGGAACTCAACATGGTATTTTGTCATTTTGGTGCCTTCTGGCAGCTTTTTCTTAACAGCATCAGATACATGAAGAACTTCTTCAAACTGATAGCAGTGTGGGCAGTAGAAGGAGAAAAACTCTAAAACTTGCGGCTCGCCAGCGACCGGTTTTTCTAGAGTGATAAACTCTTTTCCATCTTTAAACTGCGCGGCAGACACGCTGAATGCCAGGATCATCCCCGCCAGCGCCAGCCAAATCTTTTTCATCATCAAATCTCTCCCGAATAAATACTGATTAATACATTGGCGTTAATGTTAGTGGTGGTTCACGCAGAACCCGTACCTGCTCTATAAAAGTCGCAGTTTGTCTTCGCCAGTAATCTTCGTCTGTAAGCCACGGAAAATTTCTGGGGAAAGCAGGATCATCCCAGCGTCGAATTATCCACGCGAGATAATAGACCATTCGCATTGCACGTAAAGGTTCTATGAATGCAATTTCGTCTGATTCAAATGGGGTAAACTCTTCATACGCCTCGACAATCATTTCCAGTTGCATTCTCTGCTCGGCTTTATCACCATTGAGAAGCATCCAGATATCCTGAATTGCCGGGCCATTTCGGGCATCATCCAAATCGACAAACAAAGGGCCATCGCGCCAGAGAATGTTCCCTGGGTGGCAATCACCATGCAGTCTTAATGGCTGAAAATCGGCATGCCAATGAAGTTTAACTTCTGCTATTAACGCATCTGTCGCGCTGAGAAAACGCTTCTTGAGGGCAGATGGAATCAGATGTGTATGCTCAAACAGTTCGCGTGGCTCAAATAAGTATTCATTTAAGCCCATGTCAGGACGCGCAGCGAATTGCTTACGGCGACCAGTTTGATGGATACGGCCAAGATAGCGACCCACCCATTCCATCTGATCAAGGTTATCCGTTTCGTACTGTCTTCCCCCCAAACTCGGGAACACTGCGTACATAAAACCGTTATGGCGTAATAGCGTGTTGCCGTTGAAACGTAAGGGAGCGGCGACAGGAACCTCATCAGCTTGCAACTCAAGTGAAAACTGATGCTCTTCTTCTATCTGCTCAGGTGACCAACGATGAGGGCGATAAAACTTAACCACATAACGTTTACGATCCTCGTCCTGAAACTGGTAGACGCGGTTTTCAAAACTGTTTAATGGGGTCAAGCCGGAATCCACCCGTATACCCTGTTCGAATAGGGCATCCATGATGGTATCCGGATGTAGTGTTTGAAAATTGAAAGCGCTGTCTGTCATCCAGGCAACCAACTGTAAATACGAATAGTTGAGGATAACATTTCATCGCCGTTAAAGTGGGCCGCCTTACAAGCTTTTACTCTTTAATTACACCGCGAGCGCGCAATAATGCGGTTTTAAAATCTTCTTCATAGTCTTTCTTAATGCCAGGAATAACAGCATCTTTTGCAGAGTCACGCATTTTCAGTTGATAGATAAGCACGTCATCAGTGAGATCAGTTAATTCACCGGTATAACCTGACTCTTTACTGAGTTTCTGCAAAAATTGAATCAAGTTGAGGTCCGGCTCTTTCTGCCATGCGGGCTGAAGTAGCTCGAGCAGTTCGTTAAGACGCTTACATTTCATGGTTGTGCTCCTTTCACATGAGAGATGCCACACGTTAGCAGGCTCAAACCCACATTAAAAGAGGCGATATAAGTGAGATGTTTAACGGAAGTGACTGGTGTAGTGCTGTCTGGAGGAAGAGCGACAAGAATGGGGGGCAAGGATAAAGGATTGATATGTTTAAATGGTCTGCC
>NZ_DATERI010000141.1:0-14622 GCF_035271705.1 Buttiauxella sp. | reverse complement strand
CGGGGGGGCGCTGCCGTTCGCCCCCTTTACCCGGGAAAACCCGATTGCGGTGGATGAAAACACCCCCGACTACACCGTCGTGCTGTCGCTGGACTACGCGCAGTTTCTGCCCAACATGCGCCTGTCCTGTACCTCGGACGGTCAGGACCTGGACGCCCCGGCGAATTTTGACGGCAACATCACCCTCAGCTTCAGCACGGTGAATGATAAGGCGCTGGACTGGACCGGGGAGGCGCAGACCACCAACAACGGCATCAAAATGAAGATGTACATCAAGGCGGTGTCGCTGAGCGAAGAGACCCCGCCGGACAGCTATCCGTCTGCCCGTATGGTGCTGGGGAAACGCCTCGGGGTGGAATACCCGATTATTAACGGGAAAGAGGACTCGACGCTGGTGCAGTTTGGTGCCCAGTACAACGCCGGCAAAACCCTGTACCGGTTTGATAACAAATACAATTTTGCCATCGAATCGATGCGCGTGGAGCTGATTAAACTGGGCTGGGTGGATTATCGCTCAGAAGCGGTCATTCCGCCGGGGGCGCACCTCACGTTCTCCATTGACGGCCTGGGCGGCGCCTCAAGCGTCGATGTGCCGCTCGGGTCGGGCGTCTATATGGCAGCGCCGTCCTGCTCGCTGAATAACAAACATCAGACCGTGGACTTGGGGGAATTTCGCAAAAGCAGCAGCGGTACCTTCCCGCGGGAAGGGAAGCTGACCCGTTTTGGCATGGATTTTACCTGCAGCAGCTACACCAACAATGTCGAGTTTACCTTTGATGAGCCCTACACCATTGTGCCCGGACGAGAGACCATTTCGGCAGTGAGCGATCAAAATGGTCAAAAGCTAAAAGGCCTCGAAGTGGGACTCTATAACAGTGAAGGAAAAGTGGTGCGAATGGGCGTGAAGCAGAATATCGGAGTGGGGCAGAAAGGGAAGAATACGGCGTTTTTCCAGGCGGCGGCCATACAGACAGCCCCCGAGATAACTGACGCAAATGACAATACCTTTTCCGGGGATTTTACGGCAAAAGTGAATGTGACGATCACGTATTACTAGGGCAAAGGTTAGCGTTCATCACTTTCTACAATGATCGAATCCGAGAGAACCCTGTGCTGTTTTGAGAGAAAGAGCAGGGCCCTCCAGTGTAGTATCATAAAAAAGTTATGTCACTAATCGGGATTCTCATAATTAAGTTATGTTATTATTAAATTTAATTAATTGATTTTAAATGTTTTTACTGGCGATGACTCAAGTGGCATTGAGCATACTTTTTGCTGTAAGGGTTTCGCAACGATTGAGTGCGGGCTACGTATGCATACATGAGTATGCAGAAGTGGAGCTCATGTAATACACGCCCTCAATCCATGATTCTGAGATTATGTGCTGAGGTGGCATCTGCTTGTATGCCATTCATGCATCTCGCTAAACTCTATTGTGCTCGGTTCATATCGTTACCATTTCTCCCTTCAGGCAGGCGAATTTACAAAATCACTGTTTGTTTCTGTCTCTTTTCTGATTGTGGAACATGACTCCGAGGAGAGGTTAATTTCTACCCCAAGAACAGTAAACACTCTAAACAGACGTGTAATACTGACACTGGCAGGGTTGGTCTCCAGGCGAGCATATGTCTGCTGTGTCACGCCTAGTTGTTCAGCAACTTCTTGTTGTGTCAGTCCTTGCGATTTGCGAAAACCTATGAGCAGGGGCGTAAGTGATTGAGTGTTCTTATCGGATAAACATCTTTCATTATGCCTCTGACCGCTATAGTTGAAATTGATACAACCTCTGAGCTGTTATTTTATATTACACCCTATAAGCTGTTAAAGTGGATTTACAGCTTAAAGGTGACCTGGTCCCTATAATAGTGACATAACAAGATTCGGGGAATCTTCATTAGAGGGAGTATCAATTTCTAAGATTAGTAAATTATTACAGTTAATTATTTTACCAGGCGTGACTCACTGTTTTCATCAATGGTTAACTTCTTACTTTTAAGATAACTTGTATTATATAGCATCTTGTGAGAAATGGCTTATATTGAAGCTGATGAGTGGTTTTATTTAGTTTGGATAGCAGGAAGTGCATCTCGTTTTCTCTGTTCCAGTGCTTCAACAATCTGATTAAACTTAACCTCGTTGAGCTTATAGAACAACCCCATGATAATTGCCGCAATGACGACTAACGCGCAGGGCCAGAGAAAAATTAACTGCCGCAACCCCTGAATAGTCATGTCGCTTTGCGTTATTTGTGGGATATAGCCAATATGGGTTAGCATTAGACCCGGCAAAAATCCGGCAAGTGCTGCAGAAATCTTACGCGAGAAGGTAAAACCTGTATAAACCGATCCCTCCGTACGAACACCCGTTTTCCACTCGCCATACTCTACGGTGTCAGGTACCAAAGCCCAGTTCAGACTGTTTACAAACGCCGTACCGAAAAATGCTATGCAAGAGAATCCTATGAATAACAGGGAGCTGTTTCCAAATGCAAAGTTCAACATGTCACCAATTGCCCACAGCAACAGGCCACCGAGATAGACTCGCTTCTTACCAAACTGCTTAACAGCGCCAGGTACCAGCAGAACACCTACCAGAATGCAACCCATACTGAAGAAACCCATCCATGACAGCAATTGAAGATCCTCTAGGACATACTGGGCGTAGTAAACCTGGATCACCAGTTTAATATTGAAAGCAGCCAGCGTACAAAGATTAGCGATGCACAAAATCAGCAGCGGTGGATTTTGAAACACCGTAAAAAACGATGCCACTATCCCAGGTTTATGATGAGTGGGGATAGCTTCGGTATATCGTTCTTTTACGCCGCTATAGCACCACCACATACACAACAGACCACCGATGGAAAACACTAGTGCTGCGATAGTATAACCCAACGAAGTACTAACAGTGAATAATGCCTGGATAGGCATAAATCCAACGGTGCATAACAATAAACCTACCGTTGCCCCTCCCTGACGCCATGCCGCCAGATGCGCACGTTCTTCAGGGTTTTTAGTTATAGCCGGTACCATCGCTCCGTAAGAACAATTCATCAGGCTGTAAAAAAGTCCAAACAGCATAAAAAAGATTGTTGCGAGGGTAGTTTTAACCGATAAATTAAAATCAGTAGCGACAAATTGTACTGTTGCTATTAATGCGACCGGGACAGAGGCGTACAAGATAAAGGGTCTGAATTTTCCACGTGCTCCTATTTTACGTCGCGAGTCGAGTAGCATACCGGTAAACATATCGGTAAAGGCAGTAAAAAATTTGGCTATAAGAAAAATGAGCCCACCGTAAATTGCGGGGATCCCTAACTCATCGGTATAAAATTTAAGAAGGTATAGCGTCCCGATACCAAGCATGAGATTTGAGCCCAGATCTCCGATTCCATAGGAAAACTTTTCACGCAAGCTGAGCCTAAGTGTCAGCGGACTAGGATTTCGATTCATATTCGTCCCTCATAGCGCTCCGAAGAGCGCTATTTTTAGTTGGCATAGCTCATTCCATAAGTGATGTCTTTAAAGACACGGTTACTACTGAATATGATCCTTCTCACCTTCTTTTTTTTGCGACTTAGCCTGTTCTTCTGCACGTATTGCGGCGACCTTTTTCCCAAACACCAGATGCAGAAGCCCTAATACTGCAAACACTGGCAGTAGAGCGCTGAGAGTTGAGATCCCGAGTGCGCCCTTAATAAGCATCGCACCCGAGGTAATCAGCAGCAAAAACACTACAACGCGGAAAGTATTCACAGGAATACGTTTGTGCACGTATTGTCCAACCAGCGACCCTAGAATCATGGTCGGTATGCAGAATGCTACTAGCTTAACGGTGGAGATGGTCAGGATTCCGCTACTGGTAAGCCCACCAATGATGGCAATGTTATTTGCGGTAAAAAAAGCATTCAATGTCCCGCGGAAAGCGGCAGGAGCAAGATTACGAAGCATGCCGTAAATTACGACCGGTGGCCCATTTGTGGAAAACGCCGATCCCAGTGCACCAGCGATCACCCCTGTTGGCATTGCAATCCAGTTTTTGTCATACACTGGCAAGCGAGGAATGAACAGGCTGTAAAATGAGTAAAGAATCAGGAAACTGCCTAGCCCTATTTTCATAATGTGATCGGGTAGGTATGAAAGGGCATAAATTCCTATGGGGATGCCAGCTAATGAAAAGATAATTAGCACCAGTGCCGATTTCCAGTTGGTCTCCTTGCGTGAAAGCCATGTTGCATAAAGAGCAGTCGCCGTACCCACAATCACTGACATCGGTGCAGCCATTTTTAAAGGTATCAGCAATGTAATAAGTGGCATTGTGGTCAGTGCGCCGCCAAATCCTGCACAGATGCCAACGAAGGTATAAAGGAACATAATGGCGATAACCATTGCCACTGTGGTGTAGTCCAGCACAACGCCATCAGGCGTAAATAGAGTGAAGAAATCCATAACTAATCCTTGTATGTTCAGGAGTTAATCTGGCGAAGCGAGGCAAATAATACGCACCATTCGCTCTGTTTACGGTAAAACACCGGCGGTTTCCCAATGGGTGTCGAAACGGTAATCTCGCCGCCGGCGAACCTTTCGCCAGTCCAGATACTGATCCAGTCATCTTCAGGCAGATAGACAGTCCAGCTGCTGCGCCCTTCTTCATAAACCGGAGCGACCAACAGGTCGCGGCCAAATAGATACTGATATTTCAATGTGTATGTGTGTGGATCATCCTCATAGTGAATAAATAACGGGCGCATCACCGGCAGACCGCGGAGTGCATTCTGTGAGACGGCATCTTTGATGTAAGGTTTTAAGGTGGTGAAGATAGAGGTCATGCGTGCGAAGTGGGCAATCGTTTCGCTATCACCATCAAACTGCCAGTTATCGGCAGGACGATTTCCTTCATGAGTACGCATCATCGGAGTGAAAGCACTGAATTCACACCAGCGCAGTAGCAGCTCTTTACTGCGCTTCATTCCATAAAGTGTGGTATAGCCGCCTATGTCACTGTGATGCAACCCATGCCCGCTCATTGCGAGTGATAGCGCTGCAGGAATTACGGACGCGAGGCCATCGTCCAGACTCCAGTCCACATTCTGATCCCCAGCCCACATCATGGTGGAATACTTCTGACTACCGGTGTAACCTGCGCGCATAAAGAACAGCACTTCGCCAAGTTTGTCGGTTTCCTGTAAGGCCTCGTAGTTACATTTTGCCCATAGTACTGGCCATGCGTTATGCATTATCTCGGCGCTTACGCCGTTGTACAAAAAGGTGTCGGTGGGAAGATATTCACCGAAATCAGCCATCCAGCCCGCGCAACCCAGTTCAATCAGGTTTTTTTTGATAACCCCTTTATACCAGTCATAGGCTTCTGGGTTCGTCAGGTCGATGACACCTGCGTAGAACTCACCGAATTCGACGTGATAGTCCAGATTATTGGCATCTTTGGTAAGAAATCCGCGTTCTGCTGCCTCTTTGCAGAGATTTTTGTCACTGGCGACATAGGGATTAATATAGGAAAGGAACTTAATCCCCTGCTGATCCCATTGCTGAATACGCTTATCTAACTGTGGATAACGCTCATGATCCCATGACCAGTTCCACATGACGCGTTTGCCGAAGGAGGTCATTCTGCATCCTGACCAGTCCTGCGCCCAGATGCCATTAACTTTGACACCACTGCTGCGCATTAAATCGAGCTTTTGCTGGCAAACGTCTGTGCCGCCCTGAATACCAAGCGTGACGCCGTCGTAGACCCAGTCTGGAAGTTCTTGCTGTCGGCCCAGTAAAGCGGTGAGTTTTTCAAGTAGCTCAATATAGGTGTCGGCGCATTCAAATCGCAGCGTTGCGTTGTCTTCCCAGAACGCCAGTTCATGGTATTCGGGCGCACTGAAATCAAAATTCATATAGCACGTGTTGTCGATATGACAGTAATACTTCTGTGTACTGACAAAGGTTGGCTGTGGGTAAAAAGTCCAGTAATAATCGCCCCCAGCATTCTCATGACAGTCAGCAAGCCACGTGATGTGGTGCTTTTTGTTTCGTCCAATACCCTGTTCGCTGGTCCACAGTGGGAATGGTTTGCCACGTAAATCAAAGTAGGAGAACTGTTCACCGCCCCCATAAATGTGATCATCCGGCTGGGCCGCTAATCGGAGCCAGATACGGTTGTAGGATGGAGAGTCATTTTTGACCCTTAGTTCCAGACGGCCCTGTTGATCGGTACTGATAAAGAGGGTGGCATTTATGTCATCGGCTCGGGTGAAACGAATTACCCATCCGTTGTTTTTTGCTGTAAGGGTGATATTTTTCAGCGTAATTTTCTCGCGCAGCAGATCCTTAATACTAAAGTTGCCACGAAACATCTCAATATCAGCCGTGCCAGCGCCAATCCACAAGCAGGGAACCTTATCACTGTGGCGCAGAATCACGCGTTGTTTATAAGTGAGGGTAAACCCGTCAGTCGTGAGATCGAGTGATACAGTATTAGACCCAGCATGCTGTGCATTCATCAAACCCTCCTTTGTCATGTCATCCGTATGTTGCTAATTTTGTGAGATGTCTTCACCACCTATGGCAAACCACAGCTGATGGGTATCGCCAGGCTTAAGCCGAACCAGATCGATACCAGAATTGAAGGCATCCGGTGGACAACTCATTGGCTCTACCGCCAGGCCTGTACGCCCTAATTTTTCACCGCTGTAGACCTGTATCCACGGCTGTGAGCCACGTAGCCAAACGGCCAGTCTCTGACGCGGGCTGACCAGGCGTACTTCCCACTGTTCGGTAAGTGCAGTAATGTGAAAGCTATGATCAATACTGGTAGCATTAATGAGTGCTGGTGTTGAGAAATCCAGCGCCGCATCCTCGGTGCTGGAGTAGTGTCGTGTGGTGTGGTCGAACAGCCGTGACCGCGGCATGTGGAGTTCACAACTGTCTATTTTTTCTAAATCGCAGGTTAAATAAGGATGTGCACCTGCACCGTATGGTGCGTCTGTATTGCCGATATTGGTGGCGCAGATGCGGGCCTGAAGGCCCGCAATACTGTCTAAAGTCCAGGTAACCTCAGCATGTAGCATAAAAGGGTAACCGTAGTTAGGCGGCAGAAATGCCTCAAGAATGACGGTCTGGTCTGTCTTCCTTGCGATCTGCCAGTTGTGCCATGCCAACAGGCCGTGAATAGCCGCGCCAGACGCACGATCGTTTATAGCCGGCTGCAATGTTTCGTTGGCAAAAACATAACTTGCGTTGGCGATACGATTCGGCCATGGAAGAAGCACTTTCCCCAGATGTGCAGGAGGCATATCTTCTGGTCTGTGTGGGAGCGTAAGATTACGTCCGCAGCGGGTCAGCTGAGCTAATCCTGCACCAGTAGTGACTATTTTCGCGTGATAGTCTCCAGCCCGGAGCTCTACAGTCTTTCCACTTTTATGCATTTGCGTGATCCCGTGGGTGGTTCAACAGGTATTATTGAGCATTGATATCCAGCAAACCGGCGGCAACAGCAGGAGCAAGCCCAGGAGCCAGTGGCAGACGCGGTATTACCAGACAATGCAACAGATGATAAATATCCTGCTTGCCGTCCCAAACTTTGGTCGTTACTTCGTTATTGGGATCAAGCTCCTGCCACCAGGATCCATTTTCATAATCCATAAGGTATTTGATGCAGTATTCCCACCATTGCTGATACCAGGCTTCGTATTGTTCATCACCCGTTACGGTATACAACGCATAGGCGGTCCCCATTGCTTCTACAATTGGCCAGCGGACACGTTCACGAACAATAGGTTTGCCATCCCAGTCTACGGTGTAGACAAAACCGTCGGCACCGTCGGGTGCCCAGGCATCACGAATGGTTGCGTTAAAGAGACCTTTCGCATCCTCCAGAAGCCATGCAGGCGGCGTTTCGTCACGCGCTTCCAGTGCAGCACGAAGATGAAGCATCAGCCGTCCCCATTCGATCCAGTGCCCAGGCGTCCCGCCATAAGCGCGGAACCGATGTGCGGGATTATCTTTGTTGTAATCCCGGATTGGGTTCCAGTTAGTATCAAAATGTTCGTTAACCCTGTATTCGCTCTTACGGGCAACATCGTGGATTATCACCTCTGTGATCCGTAAAGCACGATCAAGCCATTTATGGTCTTGCGTTACGTCATAGACGATCAGGAACGCTTCAACAGCATGCATATTGGCGTTGCCGCCACGATAATCTTCGGTTTTACTAAAGGTTTCATCCCAGGACTCGAGGCACATTTTCTCTTGCTCGCTCCAGAAATATGTCTCAATGATCTCGATAACATCATTAAGAAGTTGACGCGCCTTTGGATGACCAGTAGTGACGGCGCTGGCTGCACCAAGTAAAGCGAAGAAATGCTGATAACCCTGTTTAGAGGCATCGACTACACCATCGTTATTCACACAGGCGTACCAGCCTCCATATTGCTTGTCGCGTAGTGCGCCATTGAGGGCATTTATGCCATGATCGACCAGGGAATAAGCACCCGGACGTCCCATAGACGCCGCCACAGAATATACGTGTAACATTCGAGCAGTGATCCAAAGATGGGTTCCCATATCTTCTTTCACTTGCCCGGTATTACCGAGCCAGCCAAAACCAGTCGGTACTGCAGCTTTTTTGCCAAAATCCAAAATGCGGTCAGTTTCTTGTTCCAGCCAACGGTTATGGCTCAGGGTATTAAACCATTTCATCTTTGCTCTCCTTGTATTAACGGCGGGCCATCATTTCATCGACGATCTCGCCCAGACGATGTAATTTAGGAACGGAAATATCGCGTAGCATGAGTTCAGTATCTGGCAACCCAACTACAGAAGACCAAACGGCTCGCCCGGCAAGAAAGCCAGATGCTCCAGCCTGCATCGCAACACGCACCGCACGAGGGAATAATTTTTCATCCACGCCGGAAGAGAGGATTACCCATGGCATCGCGATATGGTCGTTAAGTGCCTGTGCGGCCTTCAGCAACTCCTGCTGTGATCCTTTACCGTTCAGCGGCATTTCAACCTTATAGAGGTCGGCTCCGCTATTCCCTAGCTCTTTCGCCGCTTCGATAATGGCCTGCTCCCTGTCAAACGTATTACAGCGTCGTGGTGGTCGCACGACGGGTTCAATGATGCTGAGCAAGCCATTTGTATGGCACAGTTGGTTAAAGTCTCGAACCATGTCCAGACGTTGCTGAGGGTCTTCATCGCTGCGCCAGAGAACCAATAACTTCAGAGCTTTTCCCCCATCGCGTTTGACCATATGTGGATCGATACTGTTATCAATCATCACACTATCAACCGGGAGGCCGTTACCAGGGATGAACTTATCTGCCGCAACAATCATCGCGCAGTTTTTAGCTAAGGCGTTTTGCTCGACTATCTGGCGATAGCAAAATTGTTGGTCAACCAGGATAGCGGAGGCGTAAGGGGACAGAATTTTAGCAGCGTTGACTTTGAAATCGGTCAGTTGCTGGTCAGTCACCGGCGCGGGCAGGCCTGAAGCAGAAAACATCAGGCGCATTGCTTCACGCTGATCGACGGCGAGCATTGCAAAACCGCCAGAGGGTCGGGTGATATCCTTAAGAGAGTATGTCGTCATTCGATATTCCTTTTGTTAATCAATGTTGATTTTCAGCCCAGCAGATGTGCGAACATGTTCGAGGATGGCCGTCCAGTCTTCACGACCGCGTCCGGCCGCGCGGGCCTGGTTATACACTTCGCGAGAGGCTGCGCCGAGTGGCATTGGGACATGTAACTGATTTGCAACGTCCAGAGCGATCCCGAGATCTTTATGCGCGAGATCGATCATGAATGCAGGGGAAAGGTCACCTTTCAGGACTTTATTTGGCCAGGTAGTTGTAAAATGGCCTTTTCCGGCAGGGGTACCGGCCATGACGTCCAGTGCGACGCTGAAAGAAAGCCCCAGTGCTTCACACAAAACGGCAGCTTCAGCGGCCAATGCATTCAGGGCGATACTCATATAGTTATTGACCAGCTTGACGCGGATCCCCATTCCGGGTCCTCCCGCTTCAATTAACTCGCTTCCCATTGCCATCAGAATGGGGTTGGCGCGTTCTATCTGCTGAGGTGTTCCGCCAGCAAGCAACAGCAGCGTGCCCTCAATGGCATGATCGGAGGTTCGGCCCACAGGCACATCCATCATGCTAAATCCCATTTTGATCATTTTTGTAATTAACTGGTCGGTTTGCAGAGGATGAATCGTCGACATATCGATGACCAGCGCTTCAGGTGATAGCTTTTCACAAACACCATTTTCCCCAAACAAAACGGAGCTAACCAGATCTCCATTCGGCAGCATGGTAATGACGAATTCAGCGCCTTCAGCGGCAACAGCAGGTGTGGAACAGGGTATTGCGCCTTTCTGTGTTAAGGCTTCTACAGCCTTAGGAGCCACATCATAAACATTCAGCTGATGGCCTTGTTTGAGCAGATTGCTCGCCATTGGGGCCCCCATCTGTCCAAGTCCAATAAATGCAATTACTGACATAACGCCTCCTGAACTGTTGTGTAAGTTTTTGTCATTTTGATCATTTTGATGCTGTCTGTTTTTGAGTGTATTTGTAATTTATGGTTATAAAATTGACGTCGGTCAATTTAAAAACAGATTGCGATATTAAGATGAGGACAACTCAAACACGCTGGAGTAATGACCATGACCCGAATCGCTTGTGTTGGTATCACTGTGCTGGATCGCATCTGGTATCTCGATGAACTCCCTAAAGAGGGGGGGAAATTTGTTGCGAAAAGCTACACCGAGGTAGGGGGGGGACCTGCAGCAACAGCGGCGGTCGCCGCCTCTAAGCTGGGGGTACAAGTTGACTTTATCGGACGGGTAGGCGATGACGATACGGGTCGTAGACTACTCACAGAACTGGAGACATGGGGTGTTAATACACGCTATTCCCGGATAATCAAACACGCTCGCTCTTCGCAGTCAGCAATACTGGTCGATAATGCTGGTGAGCGCATTATTGCCAGTTTTCCAAGCCCTGATTTACCAGATGACGCGGGCTGGCTAAACGAAATTGATTTCTCACAATATGATGTCATTCTTGCTGATGTGCGCTGGCATGAAGGTGCCAAACAGGCGTTTACTCTCGCGAGAAAGCATGGTGTTTTGACTGTGCTTGATGGTGATACCACCCCGCAAAATATTGCGGATCTGGTCGAGTTAAGCGACCACGCGGTATTTTCTGCACCAGGTTTAGAACGTCTGACCGGGATCAGTGATAGCACGGTTGCACTTAAAGAAGCACAAACGCTCACAAATGGACATGTATACGTCACATGCGGCGAAGAGGGTTGCTACTGGCTTGAAAATGATACTCTGCGACATCATCCTGCTTTTGCAGTAAGAGTGGTGGATACAACCGGAGCTGGCGACGTTTTCCATGGAGCATTTGCGGTCGCTCTGACAGATTCTGACACGCTGGAGCATGCTGTTCGCTTCGCCAGCGCGGTGGCTGCATTAAAATGTACGCGACCAGGAGGGCGAGCGGGAATACCTGATAGTGATCAAACCCGATGCTTTATGTCACTTTTTGTATAGAATAGTGAACATGATGATTTGACAGGACATCCCATGAGCCATACAGCACTAACCGGTAATCCACGACATGATCAGCTTTTGAATTTGCTCGCTCATCGCGGATATATGAACATTGATGTTCTTGCGGAGATGCTTGGCGTATCGACACAAACAGTGCGGCGTGATATCCGTAAACTTAGTGAGCAGGGATTGATAACACGCCATCATGGAGGCGCGGGCCGCGCCTCCAGCATAATCAATACCGCTTTTGAGCAGCGTGAGCTGGCATTGACAGAAGAGAAGCGTGCTATTGCTGAGGCCATTGCGGATTATATACCTGACGGCTCGACGATCTTCATCACTATAGGGACTACGGTGGAGCATGTTGCCCGCGCACTGCTTCACCATCATCATCTTCGCATCATCACCAATAGCCTGCGAGTGGCCAAGATCCTTTATAAAAACCCACGCTTTGAAGTCATGGTACCTGGCGGTACGTTGCGCCCGCATAATGGGGGAATAACAGGACCAACAGCGACAGAATTCATATCAGGTTTTCGCGCAGATTACCTGGTGAGCAGCGTCGGGGGTATCGAAAATGACGGCACGTTGACGGAGTTTGATGTTAATGAAGCCAGTGTGGTGAAAATGATGATGGCTCACTCCCGGCATATCTTGTTGGCAGCCGATCATACAAAATTTTACGCTACTGCTGCAGTTGAAATAGGAAATGTGGCGCAGACGAAAGCGCTCTTCACCGATGAAATTCCCGAACCTGAACTTATTACTCACCTGAAATCCAGCAAGGTGGACATTGTTAAGGTCAATCCAGGCGACTAATTGTTGGTAGATTCCCCTTCAGTAAGGT
The DNA here is from genome assembly GCF_035271705.1 of Buttiauxella sp. Classification (GTDB taxonomy): domain Bacteria; phylum Pseudomonadota; class Gammaproteobacteria; order Enterobacterales; family Enterobacteriaceae; genus Buttiauxella. Next base: position 2,207 of record NZ_DATERI010000141.1, on the reverse strand, counting down.
TATTTGTCACTAATCTTTTGCTCAAAGGAGACTACAGCTTGCAGAAATTATTCATTAGGTAAAGACAAGCGAGACGAAGCGATTGTCGGCACTACACGCCAGTGCTGACCAATACTGGCCATCCAGCTGGTTAGCCAGAATAGCGACATAACTTTATTATGATAAACGTGATTAGTGACATAACTTTAATATGACACGACATCCGGCTTCTTTATTTCTATCCCGCTCACAAAAAACGATCCTTTCGTTTGCTTGATTTTTCATCTTTGCCTATATGACTAGTCATGAAATTTAAATGACTAGTCATATAGGGAGAGACCATGAAACAATCACTGCCAGCTAACTTTTTATGGGGTAACTCGGTTTCCAGTATGCAGACCGAGGGGGCATGGAACGAGGGCGGAAAGGGGATGTCGGTGTATGACATCCGCGAAGCCGGGGAAAATGCCTCTGACTGGAAAGTCGCCACCGATTCGTATCATCGCTACCAGGAAGATTTCGACCTGATGCAGGATCTGGGCATGAACTGCTACCGCTTCCAGATCTCCTGGAGCCGTGTCTGCCCGCAGGGTGACGGCGAATTCAACGAAGAGGGCATCGCGTTTTACGATCGCTTTATCAACGATCTCATCGCGCGCGGCATTGAGCCGATGGTCTGCCTGTACCACTTCGACATGCCGCTGGCCCTGGCGCAGGAGTACAACGGGTTTAACGATCGCCGGGTGCTGGACGCGTTTGTGCGCTACGGCAAAAAGATGATCGACTGCTACGGCGACCGTGTGAAGTACTGGCTGACCTTTAACGAGCAGAACATTTTCCATATGCCGGAAGCGTTCAGAGTCTCAGGCTACATGAAGGGCGAGCAAACCCTGCGCGAACTCTACGAAATCCAGCATCATACGATGGTGGCGCACATGGCGCTGACGGAGTATCTGCACCAGGCCAAACCGGGGCAGTTGATGGGCGGCATGCTGGCGCATCAACTCATCTACCCGGCCACCTGCAAACCGCGCGATATCTTCTGCGCTCAGCAGTACGACGAATTCCTCAACCAGAATCTGCTGCGCGTCTTTGCCGGTCAGGGCTACAGCCCGGCGGTGATGGCAGTGGTTGAACAGCAAGGATTTGGGGATATCTATCGTGAGGACGATTTGGCCCTGCTGGCGCGAACCAAAAACGACTACATGGCGTTTAGCTACTACGCAAGTAAAACCCTCGACAGCGACCCGATTCCGGAAGGCACGCAGGTGAACTACTACCTGGCCCACGGCGAGAAGAACAATCCGTTCCTGAAAGCCACCGAATGGAACTGGCAAATCGATCCGCTCGGTTTTCGCACCATTATCACCCGCTATTACAACGACTGGCGTCTGCCGGTCTTTCCGATTGAAAACGGCATCGGGGTGATTGAGTCCTGGGACGGGGTGAATCCGATAGAAGATGATTACCGCATCGATTATCACCGCAAGCATTTCGAGGCGATGAAAGCGGCGATCTTTGAAGACGGCGCGCAGGTGATAGGCTACCTCGGCTGGGGGTTGATCGACATTCTCAGCTCGCAGGGCGATATGCGTAAACGCTACGGCGTGGTGTACGTCAACCGTGAAAACCACGATCTCAAGGATCTGAAACGCGTGCCGAAAAAGAGCTACGCGTGGTTAAAACAGGCTATTCATAGCAACGGAAGCGAGCTGTAAGCCTTACGCTGCCGGACCGGTTTTTGTGACTGATTGATGGGAATATCCGCTATGTCTGATACAAAAATTACACCTGCGATGCAGTCGTTTGTCGACAGATTTGTTGAGTTCTCCGCGCGCCTGGCAAACCAGGTGCACTTACGTTCCTTGCGCGACGCCTTCGCCACGGTAATGCCGATCTTTATCCTTGCCGGTCTCGCGGTGCTGGTGAATAACGTGGTGTTTCCGTGGGTGTTCGAAGGGGAAACGCTCGCCCACTTTAAGGTGTGGGGTGAGGCGATTATTAACGGCACGCTGAACATCGCGGCGTTGTTACTCGCCCCGATGATTGCCTGGTCGCTGGCGCGCAACAAAGATTTCGACAACCCGGTTTCGGCAGTGGTTATCGCCGTAAGCAGTTTTATCATTATGATGCCGATGCAGCTCCAGCTGGTGCCCGTCGGCAGCCAGGCGACGGTGAATGTCACCCAGGTGCTGACGTTCAGCAATATCGGCTCGACGGGCATATTT
>NZ_DATERI010000140.1:0-41715 GCF_035271705.1 Buttiauxella sp. | reverse complement strand
GAGTTTAGCGCGGTGGTGAAAACCATTAGCAGTAAATAGTTATACGGACGCGGGGTGGAGCAGCCTGGTAGCTCGTCGGGCTCATAACCCGAAGGTCGTCAGTTCAAATCTGGCCCCCGCAACCAACTAAGACGCTGAAGTTTAGCGCAATGATGAAAGTCATTTGGGTACTAAAGAAGTTTACGGACGCGGGGTGGAGCAGCCTGGTAGCTCGTCGGGCTCATAACCCGAAGGTCGTCAGTTCAAATCTGGCCCCCGCAACCAACATTTAAACACCTTAACGGGTGTTTTTTTGTTTTTGCACTTCTTAATTAAAGCCGCCACTACGTTGGTTCACTCACCCGATTCACTTACTACAGTAAGCTCATCGGGATTCGTTCATTTACCGCCTTGTGGCAACTTATATTACTCGGCAAAAAATCTTTTCAATTAACCTAATCTTGCCAGCCGCGAGCTATCCGCAAAATACGCTTTGATTCCCGCCAAAATAGATTCCGCCACTTCCTGCTGGAAGGACGCTGTACGCAGCTTTCGCTCTTCTTCAACATTACTCAAGAATGCCGTTTCCACCAAAATGGACGGAATATCTGGCGCTTTCAGCACCGCAAACCCTGCCTGATCGACGCTGTTTTTATGCAGCTTATTGACACGCCCCAATCGGGACAGCACTTCTTTGCCGAATTTCAGGCTATCGTTGATGGTCAATGACTGCACCATGTCGAACATCGTATGGTCGAGATAGCGATCGCCACTCTTATTCACCCCACCGATTAAGTCGGCGGCGTTCTGTGTTTGAGCGAGGAATTTCGCCGCAGTACTGGTCGCCCCTTTAGTTGAGAGCGCAAACACTGAAGAGCCTCGCGCCGCACCAGAAGTAAACGCATCCGCATGAATTGAAACAAACAAGTCAGCTCGTTGCTTTTGCGCTTTTGCGACCCTGACTTTTAACGGGATGAACACATCCTCGTTGCGCGTCATATAGGCTTTCATATTCGCTTCTTTATCAATAAGCGCTTTCAGGCGACGGGCGATTTGCAGCACAATGTCTTTTTCACGCGTCCTGTTCGGCCCAATCGCGCCGGGATCTTCCCCACCGTGGCCAGGATCTAGCATGATAACGATCGGTCGGTCACGACCCGCCTTGCCAGGCTTCGGCCCTTGTTCCGGCGAGGGCTGTCGATCTTTATCCAACTTACCGTTGTTGTAATCTTCCAGTAATGCCAGCAGTGGATCTTGCTCGCTGTTCATATTGGCCGGATAGAGATCTATCACCAGGCGTTCTTTGAATTCAGCCACCGGAGCCAGCGCAAACAGGTGCGGTGTGACGTCCTGCTTAAGTTCAAAAACCATACGCACAGTTTGAGGATCAAACTGACCCACACGTGCCGACTTAATGAATGGATCGTCGCCACGAATCTGGGCGCCGACACCTTTCAATACTGAATTTAAATTCACACCTTCTATGTCGACAACCACCCGTTCAGGATTGCTTAACGTAAACTGCCGGTATTTAAGCTCCCTGTTCGATTCCAGTGTGACTCGCGTGTAAGACGACGCGGGCCAGACACGCACCGCCACCACCAGGCTTGAGGCCGCAAGGCCAACCTGGCTAACACTTAATAGCCACATAGCGCCCGCGCCCTTTAGTAAGCGGCGACGACTAATTAATGAACTGGAATGTGACATAGCTCTCCTGAGCGGTGTGTTTCCGTGAACCGAATAACCAATTTTATTTTTTGAGCCGAAAACTTTATCGAATCAGGCTTAGACTGTCACTCATAAAAGGGTAAACATTCGCAATCAAGCACCTGGAGACAGCGACACAGAAATTTTTGCTTTGTGGCAATTGCTGCTTGCACCAGGAGCAATAAAAGAATAAAAATACACAAATTACGAATAATCATGCAACGAGGGCTTGCCGTGGTGAAGGAACGTAGAACCGAACTGGTACAGGGATTCCGCCATTCTGTTCCCTATATAAATGCCCATCGGGGAAAAACGTTTGTCATTATGCTTGGCGGCGAAGCCATTGAACACGAGAACTTTTCCAGTATCGTCAGCGATATTGGGCTGTTGCACAGCCTGGGGATTCGTTTGGTCGTGGTGTATGGCGCACGCCCGCAGATTGATGCCAATCTGGCTTCGCATAATCATGAACCTATCTATCACAAACATACGCGTGTCACCGATGCGAAAACCCTTGAGCTGGTTAAACAAGCCGCCGGTTTATTGCAGTTGGATATTACTGCGCGTTTGTCCATGAGCCTTGGCAACACTCCGTTGCAAGGGGCGCATATCAACGTCGTCAGCGGTAACTTTATTATCGCGCAACCGTTGGGTGTGGATGATGGTGTGGATTATTGCCACAGTGGCCGTGTTCGTCGTATCGACGAAGAAGCTATTCACCGCCAGCTTGATAACGGGGCGATTGTGTTGATGGGGCCGGTTGCGGTTTCCGTCACAGGTGAAAGCTTTAATCTCACCTCAGAAGAAATTGCCACGCAATTGGCCGTCAAACTGAAAGCTGAAAAAATGATTGGCTTCTGCTCTTCCCAGGGTGTTATCGACGATAACGACAATATCGTTTCGGAACTCTTTCCTAACGATGCGCAAAAACGCATTGAAGATCTGGAAGAAACGGGTGATTACCATTCTGGTACTGTGCGTTTTCTACGAGGTGCGCTCAAAGCCTGCCGTAGCGGCGTGCGTCGCAGCCATTTGATCAGCTATCAAGAAGACGGTGCGCTATTGCAGGAATTGTTCTCTCGCGATGGCATCGGTACGCAAATCGTGATGGAGAGTGCGGAGCAAATTCGTCGCGCCACGATTAACGATATTGGCGGCATCTTAGAGCTCATTCGCCCGCTGGAACAGCAAGGGATCCTGGTGCGTCGCTCGCGGGAGCAATTGGAAATGGAGATCGACAAGTTCACCATTATCCAGCGCGACAACCTGACCATCGCTTGTGCTGCGCTGTATCCGTTCCTGGAAGAAGGGATTGGTGAAATGGCCTGTGTTGCGGTTCATCCTGACTATCGCAGTTCATCACGCGGTGAAGTATTGCTGCAACGCATTGCTACGCAGGCGCGGCAAATGGGGCTGAGTAAGCTGTTTGTCCTGACAACCCGTAGCATTCACTGGTTCCAGGAACGTGGCTTTATGCCAGTCGATGTCGAACTGCTGCCGGAAAGCAAAAAAGAGATGTACAACTATCAGCGCCGCTCAAAAGTGCTGATGGCAGACTTAGCGTAATCCAAAACTAGCCCCTGTCGGGGCTAGTTAAAACTTTCCATCAAGCCACTACGGCGCTCCGTTTTTGTCACAATCGCCTTTTCAAACACGCGATCATCGGCATACAGAGACAACCTACTGCGTGCACGAGTGATCGCGGTATAGACCAACTCACGCGTCACCACAGCAGTGTATTGATTTGGCAGCACCAGTGCGGCGTGTTCGAATTCAGAGCCCTGCGATTTATGCACTGTCATGGCGAAGGCGGTGTCATGCCCGGGTAAACGACTCGGTTGCACAGATTTGATGGTGCCATCAGGCATCGGGAACCAAACGCGCAGCCCCTCACCTGTGTCCAACGCAATCCCGATATCCCCGTTGAACAACCCCAACGAACTGTCGTTACGGGAAATCATAATTGGCCTGCCGTTATACCAGCGCGATACCGTCGGGTTTGGCCGTTCAATCAATCGTTTTTGAACCAGCCCCAGTTCAATGCGGGTATTCAGACCGCTAACGCCAAACGGTCCATCCCGCAGCGCGCACAGCAACTGATAGCGCCCGAAGGCCTCAAGAATAGCGGCGGGTTCTGCGTGATTGCGTATTAACTCCAGATAGGGACGATAACCGTCCACTGCGTCAGCAATCATCAGCGCATAATCTTCGCTCTCACGCAGTGGCTGTTTCGAAATATCACTAAAGCCCTGGGAAAAGACCCCTCTGGCCTGTTTCACATCGCTGGCGTTGACGGCAAATGCCAATTGCCCGATGCCGGACTTGCTATCAAAACGGTAGCTTTTTTGCAGCAAACATAACCCATCGCGCAGCACACTCGCCTGATGTCCTTCCCCCGCAAGCAGTGAATAGCCCGTCAGTCGACTTAACTCCACCGCTCTTGCAGGCGAGTAGCCATGTGTCACGTAATGGCAAATGTCCCCAAGCACCGCCCCCGCTTCCACTGATGCCAGCTGATCGCGATCACCGAGAAAAATAACCCGTGCGTGCGGTGGTAAAGCGTGAATTAACTTCGCCATCATCGGTAAATCGACCATCGAGGCTTCGTCTACCACCAACACATCAAGATGCAACAGATTCCCGGCGTGATAGCGCAGGCGTTGGCTATTGGGCTGTGCGCCCAATAAACGGTGCAAGGTGCAGGCGTCGTTTGGCAATGCCGCTTTCTGCGCGTCATCCAGCGGTAAACGGCGTAATGCTGAACCCAGTGATTCCGTAAGCCGCGCCGCCGCTTTACCTGTCGGGGCGGCCAATTGAATCCGCAAAGGTGTCGTATCGGTGAGTTGAACCAGTGCGGCGAGCAACTTCGCCACCGTCGTTGTTTTACCTGTTCCCGGCCCACCAGAAATCACCGAAATGCGTCGCGTCAGCGCTACGGCTGCCGCAACCTTTTGCCAGTCGGTATCAGCCATCGGTTCAAAAAGCTGATTCAGCACGCTGATAACCTGCGCTTCGTCGAGAGGTATAGCCCGATTTTCCTCACCAAAAAATCGCGCAACCGACAGTTCGTTTTGCCACATCCGATTGAGATACAACCGTTCGCCAATCAGCTTCAACGGCGTGGCACCTTCATGCTCACTCACCGCATCAGAAGCCAGCAGCACTTCACGCCAGCCGGATTTTACTGAAGCCTCGGCAAACAGTTGTTCTGCCAAATCGGGCTGCCGCCCGGCAAAACAGAATTCCGGTATTAAACGTGACAGAGGAATGCACACATGGCCTTCACCAGCATCATGGCTGACTAATGCGGCCGCCAGCATGACGGCGGGTTGCTCATCACCAGTAATCATCATGGCGAACTGCGCATCCAGAGCACGTAACAATTTCTGCTCTACCGCTTGCTGTAACAGCTCAGACATTTTCATGGCGCAACCTCGTCCGTTTGTTCCGCAACACCCGTTTTCAAGGCAAAGAGTGCGTCCATTTTCGCAATCAACTGTTCATCAGGACGCGTGGCAAATATTCCCTGTGACGAACCGTTACTTTCAACACCGCGCAAGAAAAGGTAGATGACACCACCGAAATGAGTTTGGTAGTCATAATCAGCAATACGGTGGCGTAAATAACGGTGCAGCGCCAATGTATACAGTTGATATTGCAGATCATAACGATGAGATTGCATTGCCGCGGCCATGGCTTCCTGAGTGTAGGCGCTGCTGTCTTCACCTAACCAGTTCGATTTGTAATCCAGCAGGTAATAACGCCCTTGCCAGCGGAACACCAGGTCGATAAAGCCTTTCAGCATGCCGCGTACTTGTTTGAAGTTTAACGGTGGGCAACCTGCCGATAGCGGATCATATTCACGCATTAAGTTGTCCAATTGCACGGCCTGTAAATCACTCTCAATTGGCAGATAAAACTCCAGTTCGACCTGTTTATCCTTAGGCGTTAACTGGCTGAGGGACACACCGGTTTCATTCAACGGAGCCTGTAAAATTGTCCGCAACCATTCCTTTAATATCGGCTGCCACTCCTCGCCAAACCCAGGTGCATCCAATTGCTCGGCAATCCACGTGTCGTTAAGTGGCTGAGTAAAATCAATACCTTCAAATAGGCTATGGAGGAATGTGCCCGGTCCGGCCCCTCGTGGGAAGGTGTGCGGAGTGAGTAAAGACTCACTTTGTACCGGTGCAACACCTGCGGCATCCACATCCAGTCGAGGTAATAAATCCAGCGCTTGGCTACTGCCATGCTGTTGCAACCCAGAATAACTGGTCACTCGCCAGTTATCGGCAACGTGGCGTTTCATCATTCGGGCGCTAAGTTGCGCAAGTTCAGCACTCACCGGTTGCCAGGGCGTGAAATCCTCAGACTTTGGTACTTCAATGCTAATCGACTCGCTCGCCAGCTCTTGCAAGCAAGCCTGTAGACCCGCCGCATCTTTCGCTTCCCCTTTTTGCAGAAGATAGCCCAATGCTCCGAGATGCAGGTCACTGGCGCCTTTTTTGGCACGATTCCCTTTAAACAATGGGGCAACACCGAGGCTGCAATGCCAGATAGAACGAGTCAGAGCCACATACAACAAGCGTAAATCTTCGGCCAGGCGTTCTTCTTCGGCGAGGCTCAGGCTCTCAGCATCGTCGCTTAAATCCAGCAACGGCGAGAATGTTGAACGGTCGTGATACAAACCGCTGTTTTGCGCCCGATAGTTAGCAATGAATGGCAGCCAAACCAACGGGTATTCCAGCCCTTTTGATTTGTGAATAGTGACAACCTGGACCAAATGCCTGTCACTTTCGAGGCGTAATTGTTGGCTGTATGCGTTGCTGTCTGGTTCAGCAACTTGCTGCGCCAACCAACGGACCAGCGCATGCTCGCTGTCAGTCTGTGAAGCTTCTTCTTGTAGCAATTCGCTGATGTGCAGAATATCGGTCAGACGGCGCTCGCCGCCCGGCGTGGCCAACAGGTTTTCAGCTATCTGGCGACGGGCAATAAGTGCACGCAGCATCGGCATCACGCCCCGACGCAGCCAAATGTGTCGATATTCTGAAAACTCCTCGACCAGTTGATCCCAGGCATTTTCATCTTCGTTAAGCGCTTCAATCATGCGGGCATCAAGACCCAACATGCTGGTCGCGACCGCACTGCGCAGCGCGTTTTCAATTTCTGGAGCCAACACAGCCTGCAAAATCCATAAAATTTCGCGCGCTTCCGGCGTGGCAAATACCGAGTCGCGGTTTGAAAGATACACCGACGGAATGTTCAGGCTCGCCAGGGCTTCGCGCACAATGGAAGCCTCACCACGGCTACGTACCAGAATGGTGATATCTGACGACTGTACGGGCCGTGATTCTTCCCCTTTCCACAGCAAAGCGTCACCGCGCTGCCCGGCACTCAACCAGTCGCGGATCTGCTGCGCACACTGTATGGCCATGGTTTGTTGGTAATCACTTACTCCGCAGCCATCGCCCGATTGCGCCCAGAATGACATCGCGGCCTGATTTTTACCTTTGAGGGTAAAACGCAGGCCGCTGTTTTTTGTGGCAGCTTTCACCGCTAAGAAAGGAATTTGCTGGAATAAGAAGGGATTACCCAATTGCTGGAACAGGTTATTGACGCTGCTTATCATCCCAGGAGATGAGCGCCAATTGGTATCCAGCGTGTAGTGGGCACTAACCTCATGACGCGCTTTCATATAGGTAAAAATGTCCGCGCCACGGAATGCGTAAATCGCCTGCTTTGGATCACCGATGAGCAAGAGCGCAGTGTCAGGCTGATTCATATATAGACGCCTGAAGATACGATATTGCTGAGGATCGGTGTCCTGGAATTCATCAATCATCGCTGCAGGGAAACGGCCACGAATGGCGGCGGCTAGTGCATCACCACCGGGTTTATGCAGAGCTTCATCCAGGCGAGCCAGCATATCGTCAAAACCCAGCTCGCCACGGCGACGTTTTTCCTGCTGCACGGTGTAGCGGATTTCAGCCATCGCGCGGGCAATCACTAAATCACGCAGCGTCAGTGGTTCGCCTAATAGCGAGTTAATCGCTCTGAATACCGGATGCTGTGGCGGCGGTCCTTCTTTCGTTTTCTCATCCAACATTGATTGAGAGAAACGCTCGAGTTGCTCGGGCAATTTATATGTCGTGGTTTCTGTTTGTGCCCAAGTACCGACAATATTCAACCAGTTAGGTAGGTTTTTACTGCTGTAACTGCGCCTGTCAATTTTCGCCTCACTGAGAATGTTCGCAATGTCGTCCGCACAGGCACGCCATTGCGCTTTCACATCTTCAATCGCTGTGATGATCTTTTGATGACGTGCGAGCAGCGTTTCATCATCGGCAGGGGGTTGCTTCAGGACTGGCTGCTCACCTTGCAGCCAGTTGTTGATATCCCTGAGCAATTCATCAGGCCCTGCCCATTCCTCGGCCATAACTTGCGCTACAGGCTTGGGCAGAGGGTAACAATGGCGGCGCCAAAAATCGGCACAAGCATGGCGACGTAACAGCGACTCATCTTCAATAAGCTGTTGCTCGAACAACATGCCTGATTCAAAGGCGTTCAGGCTGAGCATCCTTTGGCAAAAGCCATGGATGGTAAAAATGGCCGCTTCGTCCATTTGCTGTTCAGCAAGACGCAGAATTCGAGCGGCCTGGTGAAGGTCGGGGATCTCAGCCAACAAGTTTTGGAACAGGGGATTATCAGTACGATTGCGCACGCAGGCGATACGCAATTCATGAATGTTGGCGCGAATGCGGCCACGGAGTTCTTCGGTCGCAGCCTGAGTAAAAGTTACGACCAGTAATTCTTCAACGGAGAGTGGGCGGGGATGGGCATTTTTACCTCCCAAACCAAGCAGCAAACGTAAATAAAGAGCCGCGATGGTAAATGTCTTTCCGGTACCGGCAGAAGCTTCAATCAGTCGCTCCCCTGTCAAAGGTAAATTTAGGGGGTCAAGAGGCTGCGTGGTTCCGGTCATTATTTACCTTTCGTCTTTCAAGTTGCAGGTGTGTTGGCTACTCTCATTCACCCAAATCACTTAGTTTACTAAGCTCATTGGGACTCATTCACTTGCCGCCTTCCTGCAACTTGAAATCCGCCATATCTTTGTTGCAGGTGTGTTGGCGACACATTATCACCCATTGACTGAATCAAATCAGCCAATGGGTGAATTCCATTGCCGTCGCCTGCCTGTCACTCAAACTACTTAGGGTCCACGAGCGGCAATGATTGTTGCAGTCCACTGACTTCCTTCCAGGTTTTCCACCCTTCAGGAGCGGCGTACTCTACCTTGCCATTGTTGCTACCCGCAATTTGCGAAAGAACAGCCATTCCTTGCGGTTCAATCACAGCCTGATGGAAGAAATCAGCCAGTTTTTGTGGGGTCAGCTTTTTAATTTCGGCGATGACTTTATCACGTGAATCAAAGTCCAGGTTCCCGCGATCGAAATCTTTGCTCAGTTGCGACGCTTCCTGCGCTAAGGTTTGCGGTGCCTGCATAATTTCACTGATCATGCCCTGCTGCATTTGCGCAAAATCTTCGGCACTCATGCTACGCAGCTTTTGTTCAGCCGTTGGGTAAAACGCCTTAAAGCGTTGATACAAGTAGGCGGGTTGTTTGTCATTGCTTTGCAGCAAGAAACCAATCCCCCACTGACGCCCAACTGACATCGGGAAGGAAAATACCGCATAACCCAACTGCTCTTGAGTACGTAACTGGTTGTAAAACCACGGCTGAATAATTTGCCCTAACATTGAGCTATAAGCGGTACTCACGATTTCATCAAAACCTTTCGGTACGTAAACCGCAGCCAGTGCTGAATCCGTGCTGCTACCCGCTTTTTCGAACATCACTAAATGTTGCTTATCCACCAGCACATCTTTATTACGGCACCATTCATTTCCTTTAGTACCAAGCTGGTTTTGTACGTTATGCGCCAGCTCTTTTGCCCGCTGAGGAGACATGTTACCCAGCACTAAAAACTCCGGTTTAGCATTGGTTTTTAACACTTCGCGGTAATCAAGCACATCTTTTAAGGTCAGTTCTGGCAATAGCGCACGGCGTACTTCGCGTTGGAAATAAGGCACCTGCGACACCATTTGTATTGGCATTATCGCCTGATCGTAAGCTTTGCCTTTGTCTGCAGAATCCATCATTTGGGCATACCACGACTTCGCCTGATCCAGCTGTTCCTGGGTCGGTGTATAGGAGAAGTAGCCCTTCAACAGCGCTTCAAAGAGTTGCGGCAAACGTTGGGTATAACCATTGGCATTAACCATCAAGCCGCTATTAGCGTTGGTTGAAAAACCAATTCCCCCGACGGAAGCCTGGTTGCTTAACTCATCAAGCGCAATACCTGCCAAATAGTCATTCAGGGCAAATAGCACTTGGTTTTTCGCGCTGTCCATCGCCTGCGGATTACGCAGCACCATCGTCACATTTGCTTTAGGTTCGCTGGAAAAATAGTGACTTGGCATATACAGGACGCGTAAACCCGGCTCTTTTACCAACAACTCAGGATGCGTGTAGGTTTTTTCTGGTTTAACCAACGTAAAGTCATCAGGGATGTACGGGTTCAACTGAGGCAATCCCAGCTTAATTGCCGCTGCTTTTTGCTGCCAGTCGTTGAACATTTCTGGGGTAATTTTATCGACCTGGTAAGGCGCTTCAACAAAATAAGCCGTTTTGTTATGGGGCTCTTTCGGGCTGATATACCAGATGCGGGCATTCTGCGGCGTCATCATATCCAACCGAGCTTTGATAGCTGCCGGATCGTATTGATCGGCAATATTCACAAAGTCCAGTGTATGTTCAACCGGCACGCGCAGCATGGTGTCGGCTAACCATTCAACGTAATCCATATTGCGGTTAATCGACGGATAACGGAAATCGAGATCCAGCACATGGGCGAGTTCATCGAAGTAACTTTTATCGACACCATTTTCACGCAACTTATTCAAATAGCTGAAAATAGCCGCGACGACTTCGTCACGTTGGGCGAGTCCTTTATCAGTCAATGACACTGAAATGGCGAACACGCCGCTATTTCCATTAACAAGTGGATCGGAATCAGCACGAATGCTGTCTGCGAGGCCTTGCTTTTGTAACCAATCAGAAAGGGTATCGTTGCTACGGTTGCCAATCAAATAGCCAAGCAATTCATCCGTTTTGCTGCGGAATTTATCGCTATTGTTGTCGATGCGGAATTCAACTCGCACCACTTTGCGCGGCAATGCTGGCACGTAGTGAATCACTATGCCTTTTTGCGCGTCAGTCACAACAGGTACGTCAATGGCTGGCTTTTCGATATTTTTATTCGGCACCCGCCCATAGGTTTCCACCGCAATCTTTGCCAATTCAGGTAATGGCTTATTGCTGTAAATAACCGCTTTCATCAGGTTCGCGGAATAGTATTTATCACGGAAAGCCACCAGCGCATCCAGCAATTTACTGCCAGGTTTGTCGCGCAGAGTTTCCAGATTACCGCCCGAAAAACGTGAGCCTGGGTGAGCTGGGTTGATAGTCTCTGCACTGACCTGCGCCATACGCATACCGTCACGGGAACGCGCTAAAGTCAGCTCGGCGTTAACCGCATTGCGTTCACGTTCGGCATATTCAGGGGCGAGATTTGGCTCAGCGAGAGCATCTGACAAACGGTCGACCGCACCTTCCAGTGCATCGTTTTCCACTTCAAGGTAGAACGCGGTGCGATAAGTTGCAGTGCTGGCGTTATGGCTGCCACCATGCTTTTTGAGATACTCCGACAGGCTATCCGGTTCAGGATACTTTTTAGACCCCATCAGCGTCATATGTTCAAGGTAGTGAGCCAGGCCAAGATGGTCGTCGGGATCTTCTAAAGATCCAACCGGAACAACCAATGCCGACAATGACTTAACAGCTTGCGGATCAGAGACCAGCAGGACCGTCATACCGTTATCAAGACGTACAGCCTGATATTGACGATTGTCTTTCTCACTTTTACGGATAGTTTCCTGGATGGGTTGCCAACCCGTGTCTGCCTGACTTAATGGTGCCCAAAGAGCGACTAACAAGAAAAGCGGTTTCAACCAGGTGCTGCATTTAGGCATTCACGAACCTCATAATCACGAAACTTCCTATACCCTGAGAACGTCAAGTTGCAGAGTGTGGCTGCAACTTGACGTTCTCAGGGTATAGCTCACTCATCATTAACAAATTTCAAACAATTTTGTTATTATTACTGATGCTTTTTTCGCCAATCCTGAGCAAGTTGCGCATCATAGATGAACCGACCGGATTGTGCAATTTTTATACTAATCTTTAAGCTTTGTTGAAACGATACAAAGGCAGTAAGTAACGCTCAGCCTCGGTGATGATAGCTTCGTAATAGTCAGGATCCAGCGTTCGATACAGGCGTTGTAGCCACATATCAGCCCCTTCACCGTCGACTCTCTGATTCCCTTCCCAGGCCGCCAATAGCTTACTTTTGGCTTTCTGCTGCGTTTGTTCATCCCATAAAATGGCATCATTCGCTGGTTCGTAACAGGCTTTTATCCACGCCCCCCCACTTATTGGGAGCAGGAGAAGAGGTTGTACTAATCCATTCCGATAACCATCAATAAGTTGCTGGAGATAGTTTTTTGCCTGTTCAGCGTCAAGGGCTGGGAATTTCCACTCGGTTGAATCACGCCCGTAGAGACGGCTTTCACCCCTTCCCCCCATCGCACACCAAACCACATGCTCAATCCACAATTGCAAACCATGTGCAGAGTTGAGAATTGAAGGCCGCCAGCGCAGCAGGCCATCTTCCTGCACATCCGACAACCAACCTTCCAGACTTGTTCCATCAATGAGCAACGACACTTCCTGGCTATTACCATTCTGTCGCTCGGCTCTCACTTTTTGCGCCAGTTCTTCCATTTCTGTTAGCTGGCTTTCCCATAAAATTTCACCGAAAGCGCCATACGGTAAGATACCCGCAGCTCGATAACGGCGGAATAACTGCTGGGAGTCACCTTCCTGCACCAGGGTATTCAGCAATTCCTGATTCATCTGGAACCGTTCGAGGCTATCTAAAGTGAAAGGTTCCGCATCAGGGAGGTCAGTTTCTTCAAGACGGAAATTGATACCTAAACTCATCTGGAAAAAGGCACGAACCGGATGTCGCCAGAAACGTTGTAATTGATCCAACGTAATGACGTTCTGCTTATCTTCCTGCAAGGGTTGAATGAACGGAACCTGTGGATTCCCTAGCCCGCTTGCGGCTGGCAGCCATTCCCTGGCGTAACTTTGTGCCGTTATGCCAGGGATAAAATTCCCCGCTTCAAATGGGGTGCGATTATGTTGTTGAACCAAATATTTTTTCACACGCTCGCTGCTTTCATCACAGGTTTGTTCTGAGTCCTGGGGCAAACAATGGCTCTGTGCGATGTAATCCAGCAGTTCGTCAACCAATACGGAAGGATAGCGCTGGCTGTTATCCTGAATAGAACGCCCGATATAACTGATATAGAAGCGTATTTGTGCTGAGTTAAGCGCCTCAAGGAACAAGTACCGATCGTCATCCCGGCGGCTACGGTCGCCACGTTGGGGTTTCTCGCTCATTAAATCAAACCCGAGAGGGGCCAATGCGCGTGGGTAAACGCCATCATTCATGCCAAGCAAGCAAACGACTTTGAACGGGATGGAACGCATCGGCATCAGGGTGCAGAAGTTGACAGGCCCTGCCAGGAAACGTTGGCTGATACGCTCTTGATCCAACCGCTGCGCCAGCTCCTCACGCAATAAAATTAAGGAGATATTCTCCTGATAACGTGACTCGAGGCCATATTTAATGATGTCTTGCCACTGTTGTTCAATCAGCGCCAACGCACCTTCGGTTTCCGTATCAGGCAGGAAGAAGCTCGCCAACATATCACGGCAAACGGTAGTCCATTCGGCCAATGGACGCGCCACAGAGAGTTCGCGACGCCAATTGTTCAGCTGCATTAACAACTCGGCGAGTTGCCCTACAAGCTCAGCGATTAAACCGCTCGATTCATCATAAGGAAGGATCGACTGCCACTCTCCTGCCTGGCTATCCATTGCATAGCCCAGCAACATGCGAGTTAAACCAAAGCGCCAGGTATGCTGCCCGGTAGCGGGAAGATCCAATTCACGGACGTTGTCGTCATCAATACCCCAACGGATCCCCGATTCATTGACCCACAGGCGTAGGTAGCGCAGCCCTTCTTCATTAATGGAGAAGCGAGCCGCCAGTGCGGGAACTTCAAGCAGAGCAAGAACATCCTGCGCGGCAAAGCGGCTATCAGGCAGTGAGAGTAAGGAGATAAATGCTTGTAAAGCTGGGTGAGCTTGTCTTGCACGCCGGTCAGAAATCGCAAACGGCAGCCGACGTTCACCTACGGCATTGCCGAATACAGCCTGGATAAACGGACTGTAGCTGTCGATATCTGCCACCATCACGATGATGTCGCGCGGGGTGAGCGTGGGGTCGGCATCCAACATCGCCAACAATTGATCGTGCAGCACTTCGACTTCGCGTTGAGGACTATGGCACTCATGGAAGGTGACGGAATGATCTTCCGGTGAAAGTACACGTTTATTGTGGCTGTGCTCAAACTCTTCCAGGGTAAGCCCCGTCACCGCATTGTTTTGTAACTCAAGCAAATCGAACTGCAAATTGCGCAGTAAATTATTGGGTTCGATATCAACGAAAACGTCAATTTCTTCGAATTGTTGCAGTTCGGCCAATAAGAACGTGTAGTCACGCCCTAATTTCCCCCATGAAGCCAGTAAAGGGTTGCCAATATCTTGCTCACCCTCGTCATTGAACAGTGAAGAGGCAGTATTGCCGTCTTTAAATAGCGGAAATGTAATGTCTTCCTGAGCATGTTTACGTCGGCGGCGGTTGATTAACCGAGCAAGATAAGACGGGTCTTTAATATCGCCCCAGTAGTAACGGCAAGGGTTGGTAAACAGTAAGTGCACATCAATGTGTTTACCCAGTGCTTGCAGCGCCTGAAGGTAAACCGGTGGTAGTGCTGAAATCCCACAAATAAAGACGCGGGAAGGCAAACCTTGCGGACATGTGCTGCTAGATTCAAGGGTTTTAATAAAGCGCTGATACAGATTTGCACGGTGCCATTCAGGCTGCCCAAGTTCTTGCGTATGACGAACCAGTGCCGCCCATAGCGGAGCCTGCCACAATTGGGCTTCGCCCACATTGTCGACAAGTTCACCCTTTTCCCACAGGCTTAGCCAATCTGGACGATAAACTAAATACTGGTCATAAAGGTCAGCAATTCTTGAGGCGAGTTGTGAGAGTTTTCGGCCGTTTTCATCTTCTTCAAGATATTGATTGAGCAAAGCAAATTCAGGCTGTTCTAACATGGTCGGGATGAGCGTCATTAACTTCCAGCTCATGCTTTGTTTATTGAACGCACTTTGCTCCGGGATATCCGGCAGCACACGCACAAACATATCCCATATAAAGCTCGCCGGAAGCGGGAAACTGATGTTGGCGGCGATACCGAATTTTTGCGCCAGCGTCATTTGTAGCCATTGCGCCATACCAGTACTTTGTACCAATACCACTTCGGGCTCGAAGGGATCTGGCAAGGGTCGCTGTTCCACAATAAATTCCATAATTGCTTCAAGCACATCCAGCTGGTTGGAATGGTAAACACGCAACATAGAATCGCTACTCCTGACTTTTCTCTTTCTGCAGGCAATGTAACCGTGACAACTGCCCAGTTCGCCCTGCCGGACTCTTAATCGTAACATCGATGCTGACACATCCAGCCACCGATGTCTGCTGCCGACTGACTTTCCATTCATCAGCAGGTAAAGGGGATTCGGGTTCACTCATTTCCACCGCAAGCCGCCAAAGTTGCCGAAATTGCCACTGAGACTGAAAACCCTGCTGTAAAACCCGGTGATAGCCAAGCAGAGCCAACATCACCACCGAAAACAATGCCATAGCACAAAGCACTTCAACCAGGCTAAATCCACGCTGCGATGGTTTCACTGGGGAAGCTGACATTGTGACACCTCAGTAAAAGGGCAAAAATCCAGCCAGCCATGTGCCGCGGATGACCACTGCGAGTTAACCAGAGTCCCCCATTCCCAAAGAATCAGCGGCATTTTTTGCCCCGATACCATACCGAATGCCGCCATAACAGCTTCATTGTTCTCAACCACCCGCACACAACTTTTCCAGCCTTTTCCTGGCTGCTGCTGGCACTGCCAGGATTGCTGAGATTGCTGGGATTGCTGGGATTGCTGAGATTGCCACGATAACTGGCCTCCCCAAGCCTGAGCGGAAACAGCACTGATATATTGTTTAAGGAAACCCACTTCACTGGCCACCAGAAATCGTTGATGGCTTAACTGCTGCTGTAATCCGCTCAACATTAAGGTCCCCAAAGCGAACAGCAACAACACAAACCCAAGGGTGATATTTCCCCGCTCCAATGGCCTGCTCACAGGTTATATCCCACTACAGTATGGCGCAGTGACACCGGGTTTTGACCATTTTTAGAGCCCCCAGACAGGTCGATAATCAACAAGGGTGACATGCCATGGCGCGCCAAACGGGTCACCATAAATTTCTCTACGACCAACATGGCAGGGTCAGATAATTTCTCCCAACCACCGCCTTCGCAACGAGTCGCTCCACGCGAAGCTTCAAGATCGGTACCGTTCAACCGAAAGCCTGTTTGCTCTGTTTCAGTATGGCTGGAAGGTTCCCAGCGACCGTTGCTGTTGTTATCCCATTGCAACAAAACGCATTCCCCACCTTTGCTCAACACCAGTCCTTGCCCTGAGCAGTTTCCGTGGCAATAGCCTGCACGCTGTAACTGTTTTCCCAAACTGAACGCTAATTGCCACAACGATTCTTGCACTGTTTCTTTCTGATACTGCTGCAACACAGCACGTTGAAGAACCGGAAATAATCGACCTGCACCCAGCAGAACCATGCTACTTAATGCCATCGCGATGAGCGTTTCAAGTAAAGTAAATCCTTGCTGGTTTAACTGCATTTGTTACTCCCGATAACCTCACAAACACGGATTCGTCCCTGAACTGAGAGCACCACGCGCCATTTTCCTGCCGCACTTTGCAACGTGATATGGCCCGGCCAGGCGGTATTTCTAAGACCGTAAAATCCTAGTCCTGCCGTTGCCTCGGTAATATCGACATCTGCAAAAGGTTGAATCAACCTCCAGCGCCCTTCAGACAAACATCGGTTTGCTTCAATTAGCTTGCTGGATAGGCACCACGTTTTCCCGGGGCGATTCACCGCGAGCAAATGGTCACGATTATGCCAATTGGCATCGCTGCGAAGCTGTTCGAGAAAATGACGAATATGTTGGGTGGTAATCCACATTCGCTGCTGTTGCTGCCATTGTTGCCAGCCATACACACCCCCTGCGCTAAGCGTTGCGACAATAACCATCACCACCATCATTTCTATCAAGCTAAATCCATGTTGTTTTGTCTTCATGGCGGCAGTGTGCCAGCCACCAAATTCTTCGCTACTGAAGAAGGTTGGATTCTCGGGATGTCTCGAAGGAAAGTTGTGCTGTTGCTGAATGTTTCAGAAGTGCTGGAAGGAGACTCGCAACACCATAACGCGAGCAAAAAAAACCGGCGCACAAGTGGCACCGGTTATGGCAGGCTGTCACACGTTAGATAGCGACAGGGGCTTTGATTGCTGGATGAGGATCGTAGCCTTCAATTTCGAAATCATCGAAATGATAGTCAAACAGGGACTCAGGTTTACGTTTGATAACCAGTTTTGGTAAAGCACGGGGTTCACGCGTTAACTGCAAACGCGTTTGCTCCAGGTGGTTACTGTACAAATGAGTATCGCCACCCGTCCAGACAAAGTCACCCACTTCCAGAGAGCACTGTTGCGCCATCATATGCACCAGTAACGCATAGCTGGCGATATTAAACGGCAGGCCAAGGAAGATGTCACACGAACGCTGGTAAAGCTGGCAAGAAAGCTTGCCGTCAGCCACGTAGAACTGGAAGAACGCATGGCACGGAGCTAAAGCCATTTTATCCAGTTCACCCACATTCCACGCCGAAACAATAATGCGGCGCGAATCTGGATCATTTTTAAGCTGGTTAATCACCGTGGTTAACTGATCGATGTAACGACCATCAGGGGTTGCCCAGGAGCGCCACTGTTTGCCATAAACTGGGCCAAGATCGCCATTTTCATCTGCCCATTCGTCCCAAATTGAGACATTGTTTTCGTGCAGGTATGCGACGTTGGTATCCCCTTTCAGGAACCACAGCAGTTCATGAATGATGGAGCGTAAATGGCAGCGCTTAGTGGTCACCAGAGGGAAACCATCTTGCAAATTGAAGCGCATCTGATGACCGAAAATCGACAGCGTACCCGTACCCGTACGGTCATTTTTTGGTGTGCCGTTTTCCAACACATGTTTCATCAAATCAAGATATTGTTGCATGTTTCCTCACGAAAGCTGTTGCTGTGGGCGACGACGATACGCCCAAACCATCATAATCACACCGGCCACAATCATCGGAATCGAGAGGATTTGCCCCATGCTGATGTACTGTACCCACTCACCGGTAAACTGTGAATCCGGCTGGCGGAAGAATTCAACGATGATACGGAAAGCGCCATAGCCAATCATGAACAGGCCGGAAACAGCCCCCATTGGACGTGGCTTACGGATATACAGGTTAAGGATGATGAACAGTACGATACCTTCCAGAACCATTTCGTAAAGCTGAGAAGGATGACGTGGCAAGACACCGTAGGCGTTAAACAACGACTGCCATTCAGGGTGCGTCGCCAACAGGCTGATATCTTCACCGCGCGAACCCGGGAACAGCATCGCCCACTGGGAGTTAGGATCAACACGGCCCCACAACTCACCATTGATGAAGTTACCAAGACGACCGGCACCCAAGCCAAATGGAATCAGTGGTGCAATGAAATCAGCAACCTGGAAGAAGGAGCGATGAGTTCGACGCGCGAACCAGATCATCACGCAGATAACCCCCACCAGCCCACCGTGGAAGGACATACCGCCATCCCAGACTCTAAACAGGTATAGTGGATCAGCAAGGAAAGAAGGCAGGTTGTAGAAGAATACATAACCAAGACGCCCGCCGAGGAATACACCCAGGAAGCCGGCATACAGCAGGTTTTCGACTTCGTCTTTCGTCCAACCGCTGCCTGGTTTTTTGGCACGACGACCGGCAAGCCACATGGCAAACACGAAGCCGACCAGGTACATGACTCCGTACCAGTGCAAAGAGACTGGCCCAATGGAAAAAATCACCGGGTCAAATTCAGGGAAATGCAGATAGCCACTATTCATCTGTCACCACAAACCATTGTTACCCCATCGAAAGTCGACGATGGGTTGCAAGTACGCATCTGTGCGAATGCGCTCCGAAAGCAGCGGATCATAGCACAAAGGGCTCAGGGGTTAAGTCGCGGAAGTTGTAAAAGATATGTAATAACGAAGGTGGAAATGAAATGACGAGTGCCTTAGCACCTTTCCAGTAGGCGTTATTGTTACAGGCATTTGAACACGGACAGCGCGCAACAACCGCAGCGTACACGTAGTACGTGAGGATTGTGAGCACTGCCCAGCTTCAAAATGACAAATGAAATAGCCTAATGGAATAGGTACTAGCGTCCGCCGCGAATCAAACCGCCCATACCACGACGCTCCATGAAGGACGCGACTTGATGGCGCACTTCTGTCGCTAGCTGCGCTTCAAGGCTCCGCTGTGCCAGTATTTGCACTTCATCCAGACTAATGTGGCGCAGCAAATATTTAACACGCGCCACTGAACGGCCGTTCATCGACAAATGGCGATAGCCCAAACCAATGAGCAGCGCAACGCACATTGGGTCGCCCGCCATTTCACCGCAAAGGCAGAGATCGATACCGTTACGTTCAGCTTCTTTAGCAATATGATTCAATGCGCGCAGCATCGCTGGGTGCAGGCTGTCATAGAGGCTTGCAACGCGGGTGTTGTTACGGTCGACTGCCAGTAAATATTGCGTTAAGTCATTAGTGCCGACAGAGATGAAGTCAACGCGACTGGCAAGATGCCCCAACATGAACACCATGGATGGGACTTCAACCATTATGCCAATACGTAGTTTGGGTAACTCGTAGCCGAGCACTTCTTCTACTTCGCGCCCAGCGCGGTCTATCAGCCGACGCGCTTCGTCTATCTCGTCGATGCTGGTGATCATCGGCAGCAGAATGCTCAGGTTGCCAGTGGCGGCATTTGCACGCAGCATGGCGCGCACCTGCACCAGGAAAATCTCGGGTTGGTCAAGCGTGATACGGATCCCACGCCAGCCAAGACATGGGTTTTCTTCACTGATTGGCATGTACGGCAGTTGTTTATCCGCGCCAACATCGAGCGTTCGCAGCGTGACGGGCTTTTCGTTAAACATCTGCAACATGCCCTGGTACTGGGCGACCTGCTCTTCTTCCGATGGGAAACCACTTTGCAGCATGAAGGGGATTTCGGTGCGATACAAACCGATGCCATCAATGCGGCTGCCAAGCAGTTGTTCATGTTCTGGGCTTAAACCCGCGTTCAACATCACCTGCACACGCTCACCGCTTTTCAGCGCAGCGGGGCTATCAACGCCATCCTCGACCAGGCGGCTAAGTTCGTTCTCTTCGGTAATAAGCCGCTGGTATTCCTGCAACAGAACCGCTTCCGGATCAACCAGCAATTCACCACGGTAGCCATCCACAATTAAAGTACGGCGATGTAGCACCGAAGGTTGGATGTCCGCCCCCATAACCGTTGGGATACCCAACGCACGCACCATAATCGCTGCGTGTGAGTTCGCCGCACCATCGCGCACCACCACCCCAACCAGGCGGTTTTGCGGCAGTTCGGCAAGGGTCGTCGCGGATAATTCATCCGCCACCAACACGAAGCGTTCAGGCCAGGTGTTTGGGCTCTGGATGGTGTCATCAAGATGGAATAACAGGCGTTGGCCGAGGGTACGTAAATCGCCTGCACGTTCTTTTAAATAGTTGTCCGTGAGGCTTGCGAATTGCTCAGCAAACTTTTCGATAACTTTTTTAACCGCCCATTCCGCCACCGAGCCTTTATCCACTTCTTCGAATAATTCTCGACGAAGACGAGCATCGGTTAACAGGTGCGAATAGAGGTCAAAGATAGCCGCAGTTTCTTTCTGGGCTCCCGCCGCAAAACGTTTGCTGTAACGACGAAACTCGTTGGACGCTTCTTCAAGTGCTGCAGTAAGACGTTCCCGCTCAAGTATGGTATCAAGTGTCGACGCTTCAAACACTTGCTCCATTAACGGGAGCGTTGAGTCCATCCACCCTTCAGCAATCGCAACACCAGGCGATGCAGGCAATGCCCGAATACGCGTCTGACGAAACTGGCCAAATAAGGCGGCTAACTGTGATTGAGAGAGGATGGCTGCCATTTGTGTGGCGAGCGTGACGAGGAAGGACTCCTCGCTTTCATCATATTGTCGGTGCTCACGTTGTTGCACCACCAGCACGCCCAGCAACTGGCGTCGCTGGATGATTGGCACCCCAAGGAAGGCTCGAAAACGTTCCTCTTTTACTGCTGGAACATATTTAAAGCTGGGGTGCTTTTGCGCATCGGCAAGGTTTATCGGTTCTGCAAGACGGCCAACTAACCCGACGATGCCTTCATCAAATGCGAGTGTGACGGTGCGACCACGCGGCTTTTTAAGGCCGCGCGTTGCCATCAAGTAAAAACAACGTCGATCATGATCTGCGAGATAAACCGAGCATACCTCGGTGTCCATCGCAAGGCAGATATCTGTAACCAGAATGTCCAGCGCCTCATTGAGGCGCGGAGCACTGGCAACCTTCTCGACTATTTCTCGCAAACGGGTGAGCATTTTTGCGTGACTTAACCTCTTTTACGTCGCCAAGCAGGCGCGCTATTACGTGGTGGCGTAACTTCCTGCAGCGGCATTACAACGCTTGCAAACTCTTTCATCACCCGACGATAAACATCGCGTTTAAAGGAGACAACCTGACGAACCGGATACCAATAGCTAACCCAGCGCCATCCATCAAACTCTGGGGTACTGCTGGTTTGCATATTGATATCGTTATCGCTACTGATCAACTGCAAGAGAAACCATTTTTGTTTCTGGCCGATACAAACCGGCTTTGTGTCCCAACGCACCAAACGTTTAGGTAACTTGTAACGTAACCAATTTCGGGTCGAGGCGAGTATTCGGACATCTTTTCGCTGTAAACCCACTTCCTCGAAAAGCTCCCGGTACATTGCCTGTTCCGGGGATTCGCCAGGATTGATGCCACCTTGCGGAAACTGCCAGGAATGTTGACCAAAACGCCTGGCCCACATCACTTGACCCTGCCGATTACAAATTACGATACCAACATTCGGGCGGTAGCCATCATCATCGATCACCGGACTACCTCAAAACAAACTTAGATTAGGGCGATTGTTTCATACAAGCGCTAGACGGTAAACCACTGTGTAACGGTTGCCAGAAGGAATAACAATTGAATAACTCACAAAATATGACCGAGTTATAAACATTAGGCCGTTTGGAGCAGGGAGTTTATTCACTTTTTCTGTGGATATAACTGTGAAGAACTACCTAATACTCTCGGGACAACTTAGGATAACTCTAAAACCCCGCCACAACTCATAAATAAAATACTCAATACTTTCAATTAAATAAAGAGTTAATAATGACTTTTGAACTCGGTAGTGTGATGATCGTCACATACCAGGATCTCTCATTGATGAAAGATCGACCAATGACGTTTTTATCCACAGATTGTGCCAACAAGTTAGTCACAAACTGGTGAAAAAATGGGTTTTACCCCCCAGTCAAGGCTGTAAATCGAACCAGTAGTGAGCTTTTTTATCAGTTATCCCATTTTTCTGTGGATAACCCGGTGTAAGATCCTGTTCATTGCCGGTGACCAGAATGGGAAAAGGTTTTTGCCCAATTGAAAATTGAGAATTTTTGGCGATAAAAATGATTCAAAATCAGTACATTGTCATTCTTATCCCCGACACGCTAAACTATTTCCATCTTGTGGGCAAACCACGTTCGTTTTTTAACCGATCAGCAGTCAGGCACAATGGAAGCACTTCGTCCTTTACTTACCCCTCCAGAAAACGAACAGATCTTACTGGCTCAAGCCCAGAAACTGGCTGGCTATACGCTGGGTGAATTAGCGGCGTTAGCCAATTTACCGATCCCAAAAGATCTTAAACGCGACAAAGGTTGGATCGGCGTTTTGCTCGAATTGTGGCTAGGAGCCAGCGCCGGAAGCAAACCCGAGCAAGATTTCGCCGCGTTGGGTATCGAGTTAAAAACGATCCCTGTTGATAGAACGGGTCGCCCACTGGAAACCACCTTTGTCTGTGTCGCCCCGCTTACGGGCAATACTGGGGTGATTTGGGAAACCAGCCATGTGCGCCACAAGTTAAAACGTGTGCTGTGGATCCCTGTTGAAGGGGAGCGGCAAATACCGCTGGCTGAAAGACATATAGGCTCACCGTTACTTTGGGCACCTTCGGCAGCAGAAGAGCGTCAGTTGCGTATGGACTGGGAAGAGTTGATGGATTTAATTGTGCTGGGCCAGGTCGAACGCATTACTGCCCGCCATGGGGAAGTGTTGCAGTTACGCCCGAAAGCCGCCAACAGCAAAGCGCTAACCGATGCAATCGGTGCCGATGGCGCACCCATCCTGACGTTGCCTCGCGGTTTTTACCTGAAAAAGAACTTTACGGCTGCTCTGCTGGCTAATCATTTCTTGTTGTAGATTCATTTAACTTGCACCCAGCTACTGACTGACGTTTATAATTGGCGTTTTATAAATTTCAGGCAGGATTTTTTAATGTTGTTTGCATGGATTACCGATCCTAATGCGTGGATGGCGCTGGGTACTCTGACGATTCTGGAAATCGTTCTGGGTATCGACAATATCATTTTTCTCTCGTTAATCGTGGCGAAGCTTCCTATCGCTCAACAGGCCAAAGCTCGACGCCTGGGGCTGGGTGCCGCAATGATTATGCGTCTGGTTCTGCTGGCGTCTATCGCCTGGATGACGCACTTAGTCAAACCCCTGTTTAGCGTGTTGGGCAATGAACTCTCTGCCCGAGACCTGATTTTGCTGTTGGGTGGCGTGTTCTTAATCTGGAAGGCGAGCAAAGAGGTTCACGAATCCATCGAAGGTCAAGAAGAAGGGATAAAAACCAACGTTCACTCTTTCTTTGGCGCCATCGTGCAAATCATGCTGCTGGATATTATTTTCAGCCTCGATTCAGTGATTACCGCCGTCGGCCTGTCTGATCATCTTTTCATCATGATGGCAGCGGTAGTGATTGCGGTGATGGTGATGATGTTTGCCGCAAAACCGATTGGCGATTTCGTTGAACGTCATCCGTCGGTGAAAATGTTAGCACTAGCATTCCTGCTGCTGGTCGGCTTTACGCTGATGCTTGAAAGCTTCGATATTCATGTGCCGAAAGGTTACATCTACTTTGCGATGTTCTTCTCAATCGCCGTAGAAACATTGAACCTGATTCGCAACAAAAAGAACCCGCTGTAACCTACACAGGGGAAGCTTTCTCGTTTCCCCTCTGTTTCTTTTAAGAATTTACTGCTTATCATCTTCATCAAGCCGAGTTATTACTAGACTGTATATGTCATTCCATACCACACGAGGCGAATAACAATGAAAAAATGGGCAGTTCTTATTTCCGCGGTCGGTCTGGCATTTGCGGTTTCCGGCTGTAGCAGTGATTACGTAATGGCGACCAAAGATGGCCGTATGATCCTGACCGACGGTAAACCCAAAGTCGATGACGACACAGGCTTAGTCAGCTATCGCGATCAGCAAGGCAACGAGATGCAGATTAATCGCGATGATGTTTCACAAATCATTGAACGCTAGGGTTCCCTTCATCTTTCAAGCTGCAGATGCGTTGGCTGCTCTCGCTCACCCGACAAATCTGCCGGGAGCAGATTTGAACGCCGTTACCAGCGTCCCGAAGGGGTGAAGTCCATGGATGGGACGAATAATCACTTACCAGAGTAAGCTCATCGGGATTGACTCGTTTGCCGCCTTCCTGAAGTTTGAAATATATTGGGCACCAGACGCGCAGCGCCTCGCTGGCCTGTAATACTTTTTCTTCGCTTACCCTCTTCCGCTTTTGCCTCCGCTCTGCCATGTTTATACCCGTCATACTTCAAGCTGCATCATTGTTGGCTACGTTTATTCACCCGAATCACTTACTTATGTAAGCTCATCGGGATTCATTATCTTGCCGCCGCGATGCAGCTCGGATTATTTTGGGTATTAGTCCATTTTTTGTCGGGCACGTGCCTGACCGATTAGTCAGAAGAATAAGGAAAGCGGCTATGCAATATCACCGTATCCCCCACAGCTCTCTTGAAATAAGTACGCTAGGGCTGGGAACCATGACGTTTGGTGAGCAAAACAGCGAAGCCGACGCGCATGCACAGCTTGATTACGCCGTCCAGCAGGGCGTTAACCTCATTGATGTTGCTGAAATGTACCCCGTCCCGCCACGTCCGGAGACACAAGGGCTAACCGAAACTTATGTCGGCAACTGGCTACAAAAGCGTGCGAATCGCGAGAAGCTGATTATTGCCAGCAAAGTCAGCGGCCCAAGCCGCAATAACGACGCAGGCATTCGCCCTAATCAGATACTGGATCGCAGAAATATTCGTGATGCCCTGGATGCCAGCCTGAAACGTCTGCAAACCGACTATATCGATCTCTATCAAGTTCACTGGCCGCAACGCGCCACTAACTGTTTTGGCAAACTGGGTTATACGTGGACCGATAACGCCGTCCCGGTCACGCTGCTTGAAACCCTTGAAGCACTGACTGAGTTCCAGCGCGCTGGGAAAATTCGTTACATCGGTGTTTCCAACGAAACGCCATGGGGCGTAATGCGTTATCTGCAATTAGCAGAAAAGCATGATTTACCGCGTATCGTCACCATCCAGAACCCGTACAGTCTAGTGAACCGCAGCTTTGAGGTGGGGCTGGCGGAAATCACTCAGCGCGAAGGTGTGGAGTTGCTGGCCTATTCTTGCCTGGCGTTCGGTACTCTGACCGGTAAATATCTCAACGGAGCCAAACCTGCTGGTGCGCGCAACACATTGTTTAGCCGTTTCACGCGCTATAGCGGTGAACAAGCTCAACATGCGGTCGCCGCTTATGTCGATATTGCCAAGCGACATAATCTCGACCCAGCACAAATGGCGTTGGCGTTTGTTCGTCGCCAGCCATTTGTCGCCAGCACGCTGTTAGGTGCCACCACACTGGAGCAGTTGAAAACTAACCTTGAAAGCTTGCATCTGGATTTGAGCGAAGAGGTGCTTGAAGAATTGGAAGCAGTGAACCGCGTTTATACCTACCCGGCACCTTGATATATCAATCCCCTCTCCTTGAAGGAGAGGGGAATACATTCTATTTCTGACGAATCTGCCAAACCCACAACCCAGCAATAGCCAGCGCAAACACCGCCCCGAAGCCAATCCCAATGCCGATAATCGGTGCGCCGATCTTTACCGCCAGAGAGAAAAGCCCCAACATCAGCAACATCGCGGTATTTTCACCAAGATTTTGCACCGCAATGGCATTGCCCGCCCCCACCGAATGTTTACCCCGTTCCTGAAGTAACGCATTGAGTGGAACCACGAAGAACCCGCCCATGAAACCAATAAGCACTAATAGAATGTAGGATGGCAGCAATGCGTTTTGCATGGCAAAAAACAACACGCCCACACCAATCAAAATGCCTGCAGGCATACACCGCGCCACGGTTTTAAGCGTAACGAGTTTTGCGGCTGTTCCCGCACCCACCACAATGCCCACGGCAACCATGGCATTCAGATAAGTGGGCGTCGCGTTATCGGTTATTCCCAGTGCCACCGGCACCCATAAAACCAGTAAGAAACGCAACGTCACGCCCGCCCCCCAGAACAAACTGGTGCCAACTAACGAGAAGCGTGTTTCACCATTGTGCCAAAGTGTACGGCAAGCCGTGAAGAAACTGCGGGTTATTGGGGTCAAGCGCCAGGACTGCCCTGGACGGGCTGGCGCAAGCCTCGGAATAAAAATATTAGCGACTACCGCGCCAGCATACACCAGCACACATACGCCAAGTGCCGCAACAAGATGCCAATCTGCCAGCACCCCACCCGCCATCGAACCCAACAAGATTGCGGCAATGGTCGATGATTCCATCAGACCGTTTGCCTTCACCAGACGGTCACCGGTCGTGAGTTCGCCAAGAATCCCGTATTTAGCCGGTGAATAAGTCGCCGCACCAATCCCCACCAGCGTGTAACCAAGAAAGGGATTGAGGCCAAAACAGATTACCGCCGCGCCGATTAGCTTGAGGCTGTTGGCAAACATCATCACTCGCCCTTTGGCAAAGCTATCAGCCACCTGCCCGACAAACGGAGCAAACAAAATGTAAGCACCAACAAACACCATCTGCAAAACTGGCTGGCTCCAGTCGGGATAGAACTGCTGCTTCAGTACCGCCAGTGTGGCAAACAGCAAAGCATTATCACCAAACGCCGATAAAAACTGCGCGCAGGTGACTGCCATCATGCCTCTGGACCAAATAGAGGTATCTTCCACGGCGCTATCACGCATTCTCTGTCTCCGGTTGGTCTACCCGCGTTTTGAGACTGACAAAATCAGGTTTACCGCTGCCCAATACAGGTAACTGTTTCAGGAAGCGGATATCGCGTGGTATGGCCAGTTCAGGCACGCCATTGGCGCGAGCATATTGCAGCAGTTTTTCACGATTGAGTTCGTTATCCGTGGTGAACATGACCAAAGCTTCACCCTTCGCCGCGTCAGTTTTGATAACAGTTGCATGCATTTTCTCAGGTGAAACACCCAGTGCCAGTTGCTCAACCATTTCCAGTGAAATCATTTCACCGGCAATTTTGGCAAAGCGTTTAGCGCGCCCCTGAATCACACAAAAACCGTGCTCATCAAATTTGACAATATCCCCCGTGTCATACCAGCCCGGCTCCACTTCACCCTGCGCATTTTCAGCACTCGGCGCTTCCAGCACGCCTGGGTTTTCGACACGCAGATAGCCTTTCATGATGTTCGGCCCTTTCAGTTGCAGCCGCCCACCGTCTTCAATACCCGGTACCGCCATCAGACGGGCATCCATCGCCGGCAGAATACGCCCCACCGTGCCGACTTTTGCCGCCATTGGAACGTTAATTGAAACCACTGGCGCACATTCCGTCACGCCATAACCTTCCAGAATGCGCAGGCCAAATTTATCCTGCCACAGCTGCTTAGTGCTTTCCTGGAGTTTTTCCGCTCCCGCTACCACGTAACGCAGGCGGTAAAAGTCATAGGGATTGGCGAAACGTGCATAGTTGCCGAGGAAGGTCGAGGTGCCAAACAACACGGTGCAGTTACGGTCATAAACCAGTTCCGGCACAATGCGATAATGCAGCGGGCTCGGATAGAGGAACACTTCAGCACCAGTGAACAACGGAGTCAATAAGCCGACCGTCAGACCAAACGAGTGGAACAGCGGCAGTGCCGACATAAAACGGTCGTTGGCGGTAAAGTCCGCGATGGTACGAATTTGCTCAACATTCGCCAGTAAACTCTTATGGCTATGTACCACGCCTTTTGGATTACCTTCCGAACCGGAGGTAAACAGCACCATCGCCGCATCTTCGGGCTGCTGTTTAACCTGAGCCAGGCGTGGCAGCAATAAATGGCTGAAAATCCATGCTTTATCAGCAAGCGTAACATCGGCTTTTAAATCTTCCAGAAACACCCAGCGCACCTGAGTGAGTTGTTCCGGCAAATGCCATAACTTGCCTTTATCGAGGAACTGACGCGAAGTGAAAATGGTTTTGAGTTGTGCGGCAGTGATGGCACTGGTCAACCCTTTCACACCGGCTGTGTAGTTCATCATTGCCGGAATTCGTCCGCGCGACGACGCACCAAAAATTACCGCCGCGCTGATGGCCGCATTCGGCAACATCAGGCCAATCGTTTCGCCAGGAGCGGTGTATTTATTCAGAATACGCCCGACAAACAGCGTTTTGGTCAGCAAACTACGATATGTGTCGGGTTTGAAATTAATGTCTTCGATACAGTTTTTACGCTCGCCGTAACGATACTGCGCGGCGAGTAATGCCTCAAACAATGTCTCACGTGGACGCACCGCCATTCGCGCTTCCATCATTATTTGATGCAGCATTTCTCCGGCCATTTTGCGGCGCTCTCGTGCACGAGGTGCGTCTGGCATCGGAACCGAGGTCGGAGGCAAAATATGTAGGCTAATACGTGGGAATAAGCGGCGCTTTACCAGCCCTTTCAGGCGGCTAAAAAAAGTCAGTTCAGCACCATCAATGCGAATAGGAATAACGGTCGCTTTCGATTTTGCGGCAACAAACCCGGCTCCTTCATAGATTTTCATCAATGAACCAGAAACCGAAATACGCCCTTCGGGGAAGATAACCACCGGACGGCCCTGCTCCACCAAACGCACCAGATGTTTAATCGACATCGGTTTTGTCGGGTCTATTGGCACAAAATCAATCAGTGATTTCAGCCAACGTATATACCACTGCTGGCTAATGGAAGAATAGACGGCGAAAACCGGGCGCACCGGTAAAAACAGCGCTAACAAAATCCCGTCAATAAATGAAACGTGATTGGGGACGATCAAAACGCGTGATTGGGAGAGGACTTGATGATCGCCATAAAGTCGCACCCTGAACAAAATACGAAATAGCGTACGGAAAAAACCAAATAGCATAGCAACTCCCTTTGTCGTGAGTCTGTGCAGACACTTGAGTGTAGTTGCAGCAGATTACACGAGTCACCTTGATGGCGCGAGAGTGAAACAGGGGCAGAAACAGGGCAAAAAAAAACCTGCGCATCTGCGCAGGTTGGTGCAAAAGAATTGTACTTAATAACGTACCGAGAATTCTCACCAATCAATACCTCTGGGATTTGAATTGTGGCGCACTCTGGACAGGCTCACCAGTGAGAAAAAGCAAGGGAATTAGCGGAAAGTGCAACCAGGTGTTTAAAACGTCTGTTCCTGTTACACAAGGGAAAATTTTGGGCAAAAAAAACCTGCGCATCTGCGCAGGTTGGTGTAATTACTGTGATCAGCATTAGATGCTGACATCACCTATCAATACCTCTGGGACTTCAAATGTAGCAGTGACTTGTGATTATTCGCCATGTCGAAATAGCAACAGCGGGATGCAAACTGTAAGCAAAGATTTGGTCTGAAATCTTTAAAAATCCAGAACATGCCTCTTGATGCCGCTGCGCTTGAATTTCGGGATAATATAAGTGTAACGATTACACTTAAAATGGCTGCATTTTGCATGAGTTTGCGACGGCGACTACAGTTGGACCCTTGAAGTAGCGAGGCTTTTCCGTAACACTTAAAATTGTGTAAACGTTTACCCCCTCAGGAACACTTTCGATGGCGACAATAAAGGATGTAGCAAAGCTAGCAGGCGTCTCTGTTGCCACGGTCTCTCGTGTCATTAATGATTCACCGAAAGCCAGCGATGCATCGCGTCAGGCAGTGAACAGCGCGATGGAAGAACTTAATTACCATCCCAATGCTAATGCGAGAGCGCTTGCCCAACAAACCACTGAAACAATTGGCCTGATTGTGGGAGATGTTTCCGACCCCTTCTTCGGCGCAATGGTCAAAGCCGTCGAACAAGTGGCCTATCGTACCGGCAATTTTTTATTAATCGGTAACGGTTATCACAACGAACAAAAAGAACGTCAGGCGATTGAACAACTCATTCGTCATCGTTGTGCGGCACTGGTGGTTCATGCAAAAAAAATCCCTGATAGCGAATTGATTTCATTAATGAAACAGATGCCTGGCATGGTCGTTATCAACCGTATTATTCCCGGTTTCGAGCAGCGTTGTGTCGCACTGGATGACCGCTACGGTGCATGGCTTGCGACGCGCCATCTGATTCAACAAGGCCATACCAAAATTGGTTACCTTTGTTCCAACCACCCAATCTCAGATGCCGAAGACCGCTTGCAAGGCTATTACGACGCGCTAACCGAACACGGTTTATCGGTCAACGATCGGCTAGTCACTTACAGTGAACCCGACGAAAGTGGCGGCGAGCAAGCCATGACGGAGTTGTTAGGACGCGGAAGACATTTCAGTGCGGTAGCATGTTACAACGACTCCATGGCCGCAGGGGCGATGGGCGTTCTTAACGATAACGGTATTGATGTTCCAAAAGAGATTTCACTGATTGGATTCGATGATGTGTTGATTTCACGCTATGTACGCCCGCGCCTGACCACGGTTCGTTATCCCATAATCACTATGGCCGAGCAAGCCGCAGAATTAGCGCTGGCGCTGGCTGAAAAGCGTGAATTACCCGAGATAACACATATGTTTAGCCCAACGCTTGTACGCCGCCATTCGGTAATTTCATATTCTGGTGAATGACGTTTAAAGATTAAATCGATAGAGGTGAACTGGCTTATTCGGGTAATCCAGACCATCACCAATGTACTGCCAGCCAAATCGCTCGTAGTACTCTTTACAGGCGGAATAGAGATAAAGCTGCGGGTAGCCGAGCCGGCGAGCATAGTCGATAACGTGTTCTTGTAGTTTGGCTCCGAGCCCACGCCCACGCTGGTTTTCATCGATGTATAACGCAGCGAGCCACGGATAAAGATCCTGCCGGCTAATCAAATCACAGCGCCACAGCCCTACTGTTCCCACCAATTTCTCACCGTCAACAGCCACAAATGTCAGCGGCATTTCCCCTTCCCGCTGGCTTTTTTCGACAATCGAGGTAAAAAAATCACGGCTGTCTGCGGTGCCAAACGCCTGATACAGCCAGTCGGTGACGAGCTGTGCATACTGAGGAGCGGCGTAAAGCGGCAGAATTTTCACATCAGTTTCCCCTGGAAGATGGGAACTGATTCAAACAGGTAGCCGTCAAAATCTGGTGCATCGGAATCAGACTGTTCAAGTAGGCTATTTTTGACGTTTTCTAAATGCTGCCACATTGCCTGCCACGACCCCATAACATCACGGCGACGCAGCGCAGCCAGTATCGTTTGCAGGTCGCCTAGCCATTTCAGACGATAACTACGGGTGTCGATATGTGCGCGCAATTGCTGCCACATCGGGCTGCTATCAAGATGGCGCCAGATACTTTCCACCGTCGCCAGCAACATTTGGTTTTGCGAAGCGCCAGCCAAAACCAAATGAAACATCTTGCAGTTATCCTGGCTAAGGTCGTTTGTCGCAATAGCGCGCTGTTCTTGTTCAAGAATACGCTTGAGGTTGTCGATGTCGGCTTTGGTGGCCATTTTTGCGGCAAACGCCGCAATATTACTCTCCAGTAACTGACGCGCCTGTAGCATTTCAAACGGGCCAATATCGCTACTGAAAAAAGCCTCTTCTTCCGCTTCGTTTTCTGCCGGAACGCGAGTGACATACACCCCCGATCCCTGGCGAATATCGACCGTACCTTGTAACTCGAGCATCAGCAACGCTTCACGAACAATCGTGCGGCTGACACCGTAGGTCTCAGCAATATTACGTTCAGGCGGCAAACGTGAGCCGACTGGATACAATCCCTGCATAATTTGTGCGCGCAGATCCTCACCAATTTCCTGGTATTGTTTTTTATCTGGCGAAAGTACTACCTTGTCCACAATATCACCCGCATTGTTGATTCTCAGCGGCATAGTGTCCTGCCGCTGATTCATACCTTCTAGTTTATCAAACTATCCATCTGAAAAGACTATTTCCATTCATCATCAATATTGATCTCTAAGGTGCGCGATTCACTTAATGCCCGGTACCAATGGGCCGATTTTTTCGCACGACGCTCGCGGTTATTTTGTAGATTGATTTCAATCAGACCGTAGCGGTTTTTGAACGCGTTCATCGGTGAAACGTTGTCGGTAAACGCCCACAGCATGTAACCCTGGCAGTTTGCGCCGTCTTCACGAGCACGCAATGTCTGATATAAATGTTCGCCGATAAACGCAATGCGATAATCATCTTCAATCACACCATCGCCATTGCGGAACTGCGCTTCGTTTTCTGTCCCCATCCCACTTTCTGCGACAAACCACGGAATATTGCGGTACTCGGATTTTATCCGCATCGCCATGTCATAAACGATGCGCGGATAAATTTCCCAACCCCGCGACTTGTTCATGCGTCGCCCAGGCAGCTCAAACGGTTCGTAGTAATACGCCGGATGGAATGGTGTGTCTGGGTTCCAGGCTCGCGACGGCGCTTTAACACGGTGTGGGTAATACAAGTTAATGCCCAGCTCATCAACCGTGTTTTCACGAATGATATCCAGCTCTTGTTCGGTGTAATCCCACTGCACATCATGTTTTTCCAACAGTTCGATTAACTGTTGCGGGTATTCTCCAAGCACCAGCGGGTCTAAAAATACGCGGTTGTAGAACAGGTCGTAAATCTGTGCGGCTTGCTGATCGTGCGCCGCACTGGATCGCGCATACGTGACTTCTGGGTTGAGAATACAGCCGACGGTTCCGCTATAACCTTTCTCACGGAACAGTTTCACTACTTTCGCCGTGGCGAGGTTTTTATGGTGATTCCACTGCATCCATTTATGGGTGTTTTGCTCGTATGGCCAGCGTAACGCATCAAGATAAACGCGTGTTTGCACCACAATTGGCTCGTTAAACGTAAACCAACGATTCACTTTATGGGCATAACGCGCAAAGACTTTTTCAGCGTACAACACGTACAACTCGACCACTTTTTTCGAGGCCCAGCCACCATAAGTTTCAAACAACGTGGCGGGGAGTTCGTAGTGTTCAAGGCAGATCATCGGTTCAATGCCGGTTCTGCGCATTTCATCGATCAAATTATCGTAATACTGCGCGTACTCTTCATCGACGATGCCATTTTCGTAATCGGTGAAAAAACGCGACCAATTTATCGACGTGCGGTAATGCGTCAGCCCCGCCTGTTTCATCAGCCCCACGTCTTCGCGATAACGATTAATGAAGTCTGTGGCGACTGCTGGACCATAGCCTTCGTGCCAAACGTGCCTGTCATTTTTGTACCAGGCATCCAGCCAGGAATCCTGCCCCTCTTTTTTGCCGCTCCAGCCTTCAGTTTGCCAGGCCGAAGCCGCTGCGCCGAGAATAAAATCTTTTGGAATGGTGACTTTTACGTTGCTCATGCCTTCCTCACGCGTTATTGGCTTGTTGTTGCTGTTCGGCCTGCAACTGCGCTTGTTCTGCACGGCGAGAGGCAATTTTCACAAACGGCAGGTAAATCAGAACGGAAACCAGAATACAGCCCAATTGTGTCACTACCGCGCCCATCGAACCCGCAGTGGAAAGCCAGGCGTTAATCAATGGTGGAGTGGTCCACGGCACCATAACGACCGCTTTGCCAGCAAAACCCATCACCGTTGCGAAATACCCGATAGACCCCGTGACCAGCGGCGTGATGATGAAGGGAATGGCCAAAATTGGGTTGAGCATAATCGGCATACCAAAAATCACCGGCTCGTTAATGTTGAAGATCCCAGGACCAAAAGAGAGCTTGGCTATCTCTTTCATTTCTTTGCGTTTAGTGGCGATCATAACGGCGATCAGCAGGCCGATGGTTAACCCCGAACCGCCAATACTCATGTACACATCCCAGAAAGGCATGGTGATGATATTGGGGATCTCTTTACCCTGCTCAAACGCGCTCATGTTGACGGTTATCGCACCGAGTAGCAGAGGTTCGCGGATAGGTTTAATCATCTGGTTGCCGTGAATACCGATGACCCAGAAAAGTTGCGCAACAAACATCAGCAACAGGATCCCCGGTAGACTTTGCACCACTTTTTCCAGGGGTTGCTGCACGACCTGATATACCGCGTCATACAGATACATCCCGGTGGTTTGGTGGAAGACGAAGCCAAAGGTCGCAATTCCGGTGACGGTAATAATCGATGGGATTAGTGCTGAGAACGAAGCGGAAACATTGGGTGGAACGGTGTCAGGCATCTTAATTTTCAGCCCCTCACGTTTTTCCAGCCAGCAGTAGACTTCAACCGACAAAATGGCAATAAACATGCCGAGGAACAGGCTGCGAGTGTCAGAAAACTGGCGTGCCAGAATATCTTTCACCATATGCATTTGCCCATCGACCATCATTTCAATGGTTGTTGGGGTGACGCAAATAAAACAAATGACCGCCAGTAAACCAGGGAACAGGCTTTTAATGCCGTTAATTCGCCCCAGTTCGATACCAATCAGAAAGACGGCGCCAATGTTCAGGAAGTTCAGTGTGGCGTAGTTAATCGCCGCCGTAATCGGTTTTAATTGCGCCAGAAACGACAGTGCAGAAAAACTGGCGAGACCATTTTTAGGATCCAATACCATGTTTGAAATCAGTACTGAAAATGCCCCGACGATAATCACTGGCATCAGAGTAATGAACGCGGACTTGATCGCCATGATGTAGCGGTAGCTGTTGAATTTAGTGGCAAAACTCCCCAGCGAGTCGATTAACTTTTCCTGCAATGCCATAGGGTATACCTCAGTTATGTCGTTTTTTATTATTTAGAGCGAAGGGTAACTAACGATTTGGTATACCAAAAATAGTAGCTCCCCTTGAATATTTCCGTGATAAAAGTCCCACATTGCTATTTTGGAATTCCAGTGGTGACCAATCTCGTCATTTTGGTATGCCAAATAAAAATAGACCCTAAATACGTCGAGTAGCAGGAAGGCAGAAAAAGAAGGAATCCCGATGAGCTGACTCAAGTCAGTGATTAGGGTGACTGAAAGCAACCCACACACCTGCAACTTGAAGTATGAAGGTTATAAAACCGTGATCTGGTACGACAAATAGCATAACGAAACCGCAAGCCCGATGTTTCGCAATCGCAGCATGGTAAACTAGCGAAATTATGCGACCACGCGGCAGCGTCTTAATCAGGAATGAATTGATGGTCACAATGCTGGATGTCGCGCTCCGCGCAGGCGTTTCCAAAGCAACGGTATCACGCGTGCTCAATGGAATTGGACAAGTTAAAGAGAGCACCCGCGAACAGGTATTTAACGCCATGGAAGAGTTAGGCTATCGGCCTAATTTTCTGGCGCGATCGCTGGCGAATCGCAGCAGTAATAGCGTGGGCCTGGTGGTGTCGACTTTTGATGGGTTTTACTTTGGGCGCTTGCTTCAACAAGCCTCACGTCAAACTGAAGCATGGGGCAAACAGCTGATTGTCACTGACGGGCACGACACGCCGCAAAAAGAACTCGAAGCCGTTCAAATGCTGGTAGACCGTCATTGCGATGCAATCGTGCTGTACACCCGTTTTATGAGCGAACGTACATTATTGTCGCTAATGAATAGCATCAAAGTGCCGCTGGTGGTGATTAACCGCGACGTGAGCCAGGCGCGCGATCGCTGCGTTTTCTTCGAACAACAAGATGCCGCATTTAAAGCCACCGACTATTTAATTGAGCAAGGGCATCGCGAAATTGCCTGTATCACGGTGCCGATTTCTACACCAACGGGCCAGGCTCGATTGATGGGTTATCGAAAAGCGCTGCAAAAACATAGCATTGCTTTTAACGAAGACCGCGTCAGATACGGTGATTCGACCATGACGGTCGGCCACAAGCTGTGTCAGGATTTACTGGAAAGCCGCGTGCCGTTTACCGCATTGTTCGCTTGCAACGACGATATGGCACTTGGCGCGTCAAAAGCGCTGCATCAGGCAGGTAGGCGGATCCCACAGGATATTTCGTTGTTTGGTTTTGACGATGCACCAAGCGCACAGTGGCTGGAGCCTGCATTATCCACTGTTTACTTGCCTATCGATAACATGATAACCACAGCCATTGATCAGGCAGTAAAACTGGCAAACGGTGAATCGCTCGAAGCCATTCCACCGTTTGTTGGCAAGCTGGTGTTGCGTGAATCAGTAGGGCCTGGCCCGCATTACGAGCCGCATTAGCTCTGACGAAAATGGTGGATGACGCTTCGCTTATCCACCCTACAATTCTAACGCTAGCAACTCCTGAATCGTCTGGCGACGGCGAATCAGTCGCGCCTGGCCATTATCAAACAACACTTCAGGGAGCAGCGGGCGGCTGTTGTAGTTGGACGACATGGACGCACCATACGCGCCG
The DNA here is from genome assembly GCF_035271705.1 of Buttiauxella sp. Taxonomy (GTDB): domain Bacteria; phylum Pseudomonadota; class Gammaproteobacteria; order Enterobacterales; family Enterobacteriaceae; genus Buttiauxella. The sequence goes on along the minus strand of NZ_DATERI010000140.1, from coordinate 4,776 downwards.
GTATCGTGCAGTACCAGATAGTCGCCAACCTGCACTGGCGGTAACTTGCGCGTTTCCACTTTACCGCCTTCTTGCTGGGTAAACACATCGCCCGACTCACACAATGGCCCCGCAACGACGGTCTCGACCAGTGGTAGAGCCCCCAGTTCACGCCCGTCACCCGCCAAAGCAGAAATATGGTGGTAGCTGCCATACATTGAAGGACGCATCAAATCGTTAAAACCAGCGTCAATCAGCACAAAGTGGCGCGACCCCATATTCTTAACTGAACGAACCTGAGCCACCAGCACACCCGATTCCGCGACCAGGAAACGGCCGGGTTCTATCTCGAGTTTTACCGGATGCCCCAAACGCTGAGCAATCTTTTCACGCGCCGCGTTCCACAAGCCGTAATAGTGATCGGTATCGATTGTTTCTTCCCCTTCACGATAAGGGATCGACAATCCACCGCCTGCTGAAATTGCTTCCAGATCCTGACCAAAATCAACCACCTGCTGCACCATTGCGCCACAAACCCGTTCCAGGTGACCGTAATCAACACCCGAACCAATGTGCATGTGAATGCCGACTAAATGCAGTTGGTAGCGTTGGATAACCTCCAGCGCCTGCGGTAAATCCGCATGCCAAATACCATGTTTGCTGTTTTCACCACCGGTGTTGGTTTTCTGGCTGTGTCCATGGCCAAAGCCTGGATTGACGCGCAACCAAACACGATGCCCCGGGGAGACTTCGCCAAGTTGCTGCAACATATCGACGGAACCGGCATTAACCGGAATTTGCTGCTCTGCCACCAACGCAAGCGTAGGTTGATCAATCATGTCGGCCGTGAAAACGATGTCATCCTGGTTTTCCAGCGGCTGATATCCTGCCGCCAACGCACGTTCAATTTCGCCCTGTGAAACCGAATCGACCTTCACACCCTGCTCGCGCATCAAGCGCAAAATATGAATATTCGAACAGGCTTTTTGGGCAAAACGAATCACATCAAACTGGCGCAATTGGGCAATCTGCTGGCGAATAATATCCGCGTCGTAAACCCAGACTGGGCAACCAAATTCAGCAGGCAGTGTCAGTAGATTTTGCGCGTTCAAAGCAGTGTTAGGGTTATTGAGTGGGCGTGGCATGGTGGACTCCGGGAATCATTCATTTCCCTCATTACGCCATAGTGTGAGATGAAGAAAAAATATCGATTTCTCGTAAGTCTATTCATATATGATATGGATAAAGGAGACCATCATGCCCGCAATTACGCTACGCCATATCGAAATTTTCCACGCAGTCATGACCGCAGGCAACCTCACCGAGGCCGCAGGGCTGCTGCATACCTCGCAGCCTACTGTCAGCCGTGAATTGGCAAGGTTTGAGAAGTTGATTGGTCTGCAAGTATTCGAACGCAGCCGTGGGCGGTTACACCCCACAGTTCAGGGCTTGCGGTTGTTCGAAGAGGTACAGCGATCCTGGTATGGTCTGGATAGAATTCTGAGTGCCGCTGAAAGTCTGCGCGAATTCCGCCAGGGCGAGCTGTCGATTGCCTGTCTGCCGGTGTTTTCGCAATCCTTCCTGCCAGTGTTAGTGCAACCGTTTCTGGCACGATACCCGGAACTGAGCCTGAATATTGTGCCGCAAGAATCCCCGTTGTTAGAGGAGTGGCTGTCAGCCCAGCGCCACGATTTAGGGTTGACTGAAAATACGGTAACCCCCGCGGGAACGGAGCGCCAAACATTGCTGACACTTAACGAAGTCTGCGTGTTACCCGCCGGGCACCGCCTCGCACACAAAGACGTTCTCACGCCACAGGATTTCGCAGGGGAAAACTACATCAGCCTGTCGCGCACCGATAGCTATCGTCAGCTATTGGATTCGCTGTTTCAGGAGCACGACGTTAAGCGGCGGATGGTGATGGAAACACACAGTGCAGCATCGGTTTGTGCGATGGTGCGGGCGGGAGTCGGTGTGTCAGTGGTCAATCCTTTGACCGCACTGGATTATGCTTCAAGTGGCGTTGTCGCACGCCGTTTTAGCGTGGCGGTACCGTTTACCGTGAGCCTGATTAGGCCACTGCATCGCCCTGCTTCCGCGCTGGTCAGCGCTTTCAGCGAACATCTGCAAAACAGTATGCAAATCTACATCAAACCGCTGGATTCGCTGCTTGATGCCTGAGTTACTGCTCGGTCGCGGATTGTTGATGCCCGGTGCCATTACTGAAGTTAATCAGGCAAATAACCAACCCGATGGCGGCAAGCCCAGCTGCGGCAACCGGAACGGCGGTGAGGCCAAAACCGTGGGCAATGACAGAACCGCCAACCCACGCGCCTAATGCATTGCCGACATTAAAAGCAGCAATGTTGAGCGTGGAAACCAGATTGGGCGCATCTTTGCCGTGAAGCACGACATTAATTTGCAGCGCAGGCACGGTCGCAAATGCCGCCATCGCCCAGAGAAACAGCGTGATTTCCGCAAGCCACATGCCATGGCTGGTCCAACGAAACAACAACGAGAAGATGGCAATCAGGCTAAAGCTCAGAATCAAACTGAAAGAAACGCGCCAGTCGGCCAGACGCCCACCGAGAATGTTCCCAACCGTTAAACCCGCGCCAATCAGAAATAGCGTCCAGCTCACGCCCTGGTGCGTCACTCCCGTGACCTGTAGCAGCATCGGCGCAATGTAGCTAAGCAGAGCGAACATCGCGGCGGCAAAAAACACCGTCATGGAAAGAGACAGCCACAGCTTGCCATTTGCCAGGGCGCTGACTTCACGTTTCAGGTCGGTAGGTGTCTCCTCTTTTTGCGAAGGCAGATTCACAATCAGCGCCACAAATGCCACGACACCGATAATGGCCACACCCCAGAACGTTGAACGCCAACCATATAATTGCCCAAACCAGGTGCCAATCGGCACGCCTAATACATTCGCTAATGTCAGGCCGGTGAACATCAATGCCACAGCCGAAGCTTTGCGATTTGGTGCGACCAGGCCGGCAGCCACCACCGCGCCGATACCAAAAAAGGCTCCGTGGCACAGCGCCGTAATAATGCGAGCCAGCATCAGGAATTGGTAATTCAACGCTAAGGCACACAGGATGTTACCGACAATAAAAATCACCATCAGCAGCACGAGAGAAAGTTTGCGCGGCAGTCGTGCCGTCAGTAACGCCATGATTGGTGCGCCGATTGCCACCCCGAGCGCGTAACCGCTAATTAGCCAGCCCGCCGAGGGAATAGAAATCGCCAGATCCCCCGCCACTTCGGGTAGCAGGCCCATAATAACGAACTCCGTCGTGCCGATGGCAAACGCACTCATCGCCAGCGCGAGTAAGGAAATAGGCATGGAATGACTCCAGGTTGCAGAAATAACAAAAGGCGGGAGAGCGCCGCTCAACCGCCAGATTACGGGGATGTCAGAGGTGCAGCTTGTTTGAAAAACTGTGCGCTGCTTAACAAATTAATAACACAAAAAACGCCGGGGGTGACCCGACGCGTACTAAGGATACTTTATTTTACTCATTAACCATTTGAAATTTAAAATAAAAAAAGACTATTCTGCCAACATGAAATTCACTGCATCAGCCGCATGAATAGCCGCGGTATCGAACACCGGTAACGGGCAATCTTGCTGAGTGAGCAACAAGCCGATTTCAGTGCAGCCAAAAATCACACCCTGCGCACCCTGCTCCTGCAACGCTACAATCACCTGCTGATAATAATGCTTTGAATCAGCACTAATTTTCCCCAGGCACAGTTCTTCAAAGATTATCTGATTGATACGCAAGCGCTGTTCTTCATTTGGGATCAACGATTCAATGCCGTACTCGGCATTCAAGCGGCCGCGATAGAAATCCTGCTCCATGGTGTAACGTGTGCCCAGTAGCGCAACACGCTGCACATTTTGCTCGATAATGGCGCGCCCCGTCGCATCGGCAATATGTAAAAATGGCAGCGAACAACGTGACTCAATGTGATGTGCCACTTTATGCATGGTGTTGGTACACAGCACGATGCCCTCAGCTCCAGCTTTTTGCAGGCCGAGTGCCGCTTTCGCTAACATATCTCCTGCTAAATCCCATTCACCGCTGGCCTGGTAAGCTTCAATTTCATGAAAATCAACGCTGTGCAGTACGATTTTTGCCGAGTGCAACCCACCTAAACGGGTCTTCACCCCTTCGTTGATCAAACGATAATAGGGGATTGTCGATTCCCAACTCATCCCACCTAGCAGACCAATTGTTTTCATCACGTGTCACCGGTTTATAATCATTTCATTGGTTATATCAGAGAGATTATTGAATGTGAAAGCGTGATCGGTATTACAAATATCAGGAGCGAACTATCGTAAAGGGGCTTTTCAGGATACGATTATTTAAATGAAACGGCGTTTCACATAACAAAGGATCGAGAAATGTTCACTTTTATTAAAGATACTCAACTGCAAGATTTAGGTGCTGGCGTGAGCCGCCGTATTCTGGCGCACGATGGAAAAATGATGGCGGTGCAGGTTAACTTTGAAAAAGGCGCCATCGGCCCGATGCACAATCATCCACATGAACAGTTAACTTATGTGCTGTCCGGCGAATTTGAATTCACTATCGGTGAAGAAACACACCGAGTTACCGCAGGCGACACATTGTATAAAGAACCTCACGTGATGCACGGCTGCGTATGCCTGGCTGCTGGCACATTGTTGGATACCTTTACGCCAGTGCGTGAAGATTTCCTGAAATAAGATCCAAAAAAAACGGCTCCTTTCGATACCTGGAAGAAGCCGTTAATGCACTAAAA
>NZ_DATERI010000139.1:0-19897 GCF_035271705.1 Buttiauxella sp. | reverse complement strand
CCAGGACACGCCGTGGCTAAATGTCGGGTTGAGTGTGGCAACACCGCCGAGTATTTTTTGCGTATGGTTCAGGCCAAATAGCAGGCTGGAAAGTTTGCGGCTGCTGCTGTCGAGCAGTACATCATTGAGAAAGTTATTGCTGATTTGATGCGTCAGGCCGATGGAAGCGCCCGTTTTGATATCGCCATTGCGAAATAGCACCCGAGACGCGGTAAAACGGTGTGTCTGGCTGTCGCCCGTTGATGCCCAGCCGAAGCCATTGTTATCAATGGTGCTGAGGTAATTGCTCCAGCTATAGCTGTAATCAAACAGGTTGTATCCGTAAGGAATACTCAGCCCAGCCTGCACACTCTGGGCATCATGTGAAGAAGAGAAGTCGCTACTGCGCGCACCGCTCACAAACCATTTATCCGCAATACCCAGTAGGTTATTGCCCGTAAGCGAGCCGTTGAGTTGCCCGGTGCCGGTACTTTTTTGGCCGCTGTTATCGAACCCTAGCGAAACACTGAGCGGAAACTCTGGTGTGGCGGTGAGGTTGACGATGGAATAGCCCGGTTTTTCACTGGGCAGAATTTCAATCTGCACTGGGTTGCTGCGCAAGCGGTTGATTTGTTCCATGCCCTGCTCAATGTCGCGCAAGTTGAGGATCTCACCTTCAAGCCCAGGAAATGCCATATGTAACTGACGGGATGAACTGCCTTCGATATTTATTTTTTCAAGCCGCCCTTCCAGCACCGTAATGTTTAATTCACCGCCAGACAAATCTTGCTCAGTGATAAAAGCACGGCTGGTAATATATCCTTGCTGAATATACCAATCAGATATCTCTCTCGTTAATTGAGAGATTTTATCCATACCAATACATTGACCAATATAAGAATATTTTAATTCTTCTTGTTTTTTATCGGACAGTAGCACTGAATTATTAATATTGATGGAGTGAATATTAAAACATGGCCCACGGGTAGCCGGTTCCGCCAGCACTGCGGGTTGACGGAGAGGTGCTGTACGTTGCAAATCCTCACGTTGCTGTTGATTTTGTTGCAATAAAATCTGTTGCTCATGGTGAATAAAATCACGATCGGCAGGACTCAATGGTGCAGAGAATGACGGGGAGATAAATAGAACGATACAGCACGTAAGAATGCACAGAGTATAATTATTATTAACGAACATGTATTTCTTCCATGAATAAGATGCCAGCGCAAAAGAATGAATGCGCTGGCACAATACTTAATAAAAACTCACATTGTGACGAATATGAACATATCCTTTGAACATATTCAATCCAAAATATATATATCCTGGACCTCGGTACCCATATTGTTATTTAAGCAATACTAATTAAACATTTCATCGACCATCGCACTACCCAAGCGCATTGCGGAACAAATGCGCGGCATACCGAGCGAAACTCCCATGTGTGTTTGTGTGGTGGCAAAGATAACTGGATGATTATCGCTATCACAGTCATCCCCCAGCCACGCCAGCGCTTCTTTGCTTTCCATCATGTCAGGCGTTGACGGAAACATCAGCCACTCATAGTAGTAATGACGCGTGCGAGCTGATGCATTCACATCTTGCGCTAACTGCGAGATGGCCAACGCACGCGCCTGTTCAATGAGCTCGCTTGCCTGCAACGTGCTACCAAAACGCAGCGCATCACCAAACGTGCCCCAGTACAACTCCTGCAACGCGACATAACAACGTCCGGCGGGGGAAAACGATAAATAGTGTCCAGTCTGCCAACGGGCAAAAACTTGTTCGCAATGCACGATGCCCAGATGCATGAGATCAGTACCGTTTAATTGCGCTTCCAGATTGTCGACTCGCAGCGCGAGTTGCTGTTGCACTTGAGCAGACAGCTGGCGGACTTCGTGAGCCTCGTTGTTCACCCGCGCAGAAGCGGCAGCCATGGAGCGCACAATTTCATAGACTTTAGCCATCGCCCGATGCTTTTTCGCCACGCGTTGGCAAAGCTGTCCGAGCATGGTTAGCGTGAATTCTGGCGTCTCCAATAACGCTTCGTCCGTCGCCCATTTTTGCGACTGACTCCTGCCAATAAACTCACCGGTCAGACGTTGGTAATACGCTTTGCTTTGCTGGCTATGCCACCGCTCACGCGCGACACCGCTATTTTTCGCGAAATCGACGACGAACTTCTCTGCAACACATTCCAAAGTGCGGGTTTGAGTACCGGGTAATACACTGCTCATTGCTGTTCTACCGAAAATAACGTCTGAATATCATCCCGCAACAGGCGGGTGTCCTCATGGATGTAGCGCGTGGTTCGTACGCACTGCTGGAGCTGTTTTCGCAAAGCCATTACCGCGTCTTCATTTTGCTGACGCGCCAACAAACTTTGTTGCAGATTCAGGCGTATCGCATCCAACGATTGGGAAAAATCAGCGAAGAAAGCGGTCATTCCCTCACTCACGGCGTTTTCAATTTGTACCGCCATGTTTTGATTAAGCTGCAACAGGAAACTGGAGACGTGCTGGAGCAGCTTGTGCTGGACATCAGGCAAAGAAATCACGTAGCGACTTTTCATCACGGTGTCCCCTTCCCAGCCCCACTCTTCGCTATTGAGCCAGCGCGCAACTGTGCCACGCATCCCGGTCGGGCGGCGTAATTGCGCGACAGGAATGTCTTGTTCTTCAATGAGTTCATTAAATGCTTGATTGACATTGAAATTTAATAGCCCGACATGGAACACTGGCAGGCTGATATTGGTGCGAAAACCTGCCTGGGTTAACCCTTGTGCGACACGGGCCTCAATCGGTTTTAAGGTGTTACGCAACGTATCCGCCAGTTCGACTTCCAAATAACTGAACAGGTGAATCAGCTCCTCAGTCATTTTTTCCTGGGCCGCGGTAAGGATGATTTCACATGAGGCGCGGATTCTGTGTAGCGTAATTTGCGCCGATTGCTCATCGTCAAAACTCAGTGTTTCATAGCGGCTGTCAAAGTCGATTCCCCGGCGAGTTCCCAACAACATCGACTGGCGTGTGAGTTTTTCAGGCACCGTGCCTTGCTGGAAATACTCCACAACGTTGGCATTAATTTGTTGCCCAAAACGGCGGATAAACTCCCCCATCGCTTCCACAGACTGGTTTACGTTGTTGTGCGCAGCGGTGTTTACCGACTGCTGGCTGGCAGCCGCCAGGTTCATGTCATCTTCAAGTGCCGTAATATTAAGCTGCAATTGCTCACTGGCAATACGCAGCCCCTGGCTGCGAAAATTCAGGTATTCTTCTGCACCCTGCGTGTAGTTAAGTAATTTCTGGCAGGCGGAACGCAGCGCGTACATCGAGGCGTTGGCGTGTGCAGCATGAAGCACCTTTTTGATAGGCTCGGCAAACTGCGAATCTTCCCACAGCAGATCCGCGGCACGAGCTACTGCCGTTTTATCCGCCAAATCGTCATGTTTCCAACGCCGCCCCAAAGCCGCGTCAGCAAAATCTTGCACCCAGCGATGCTCATTGGGATCCGGTAACTGTCCCTTTAATACCAGTTCATGACGCGCACGATTAGCCAGATATCCCCACATGGAAGAAACCGGGAAAACATGCTTCGGCTCAACAATGCCTTTCATTAGCGTGCCGGAAATCAACGTTTTAACTTGTTCTTCGTCGTCACCATTCCTGTCTTTTTGATCAAACTTATTCACCAGCGCGTAGAGCGGCACGGATGTACCGACGCCCAAAATCGCGTTTCGCACATCTTCATCCGAAACTGACTTCAATTGGGTGTAATCCAGTACTGCCAGCACGGCTGAAGCTTGGGTCAGTTGTTCCTGAAGCATTTTTTGCAAATGCGGCTGCCCGGCTTCATTAGGGCCGGGGGTATCTAATAAGGTCAGTTGCCCATAGCCTTCATTCATTCCAACTAAATGGACAAATTCAACTTCAATTACCGGAACATGTTCAATTGCTGCATAAGCTTTAAAAGGAAAAGCGACATCCAGGGCTTTTGATAACCGCACTAAATCATTAAGGCTTTTCAAACAATGAAAAATAGGTTGAGCACCAAGATAATGCTTAGCGAATGATTCCCCTTCGGTTATCCGGGTTAATAAACCCACCATATCCCGATCAATTTCCAGATGTTTACCCAGCGTTTCTCTGTCGGTTTGCTGCAAACGAAGTTGCAACGTTTGCATTAATTTTTCGATGGGTTGCACGTATGGAAAATGCAGCACCGGCTCACGCTGACCAGACGTGTGGCGAATCAATGTCGGTAATGCCGTCATCGGGCGGTTACGATTCGGCAGTACTTCCGTGCCAACAATGGCGTTGATGGTGGTGGATTTCCCTGCTTTTACAGTGCCTACAATAGCCAACACCATTTCCTGCTGGGTAATCTTGCGCAACTCATTTTGCAGCATGGCTTGCTGCGCCTGAATGCCGTTCGGACCAAACTTAGTCGAGACAACCGCCCCCATCTGCGATTGCTCAAAAGAATTCACGTCTTGCTGATTAGTAAAAGTGATTGTTTTTAAGGTATTAAGATTTTGCAGGGCCAGTTGCAATAACCGCTCAGCTTCCTGACTTAACTCAAATACTGCTTGTGTGTGCATAAAAAATCCTTACTTAAATCAAATCATCCGGATTTTTATAAAAATACTAATATTTATAGGCCAACTAAGTACCGGTAATTATAATTACGTGCGGAAATCAATTATTCGATGTTTTTATGATTAAGCTTATTTTTCGAAATGAAGTTATGTAATGACACAACAGAGAACGAGACAGTAGCGTATTTCAATAAGCCAATTCTGTATTTTCGTCCCGAATTTAGCAATTGATTAACGTTATAAGATATAATTATTTGCATGTCGCCTTCCCTGATAGCACAAGGCATAGTGCTGATAGTCCCCGCAAAAGTAGGGTTTTAGTGTATAATTGCGCAACTTTTGGCGGAAAACCGCTATTTTTGAGGATACTATTAATGACTCTCCCTCATTGCCCGAAATGCAATTCTGAGTACACCTACGAAGACAACGGTATGTTTATCTGCCCTGAGTGCGCGCATGAATGGAATGATGCCGAACCCGCACAAGACAGTGACCCACTGATCGTTAAAGATGCCAACGGTAACTTGTTAGCTGATGGCGATAACGTGACCGTGGTTAAAGACTTGAAAGTCAAAGGCAGTTCTTCAATGTTGAAGATTGGTACCAAAGTGAAAGGTATCCGTCTGGTTGAAGGTGACCATAACATCGATTGTAAAATTGATGGCTTTGGCCCGATGAAGTTGAAGTCTGAGTTCGTTAAAAAGAACTAAGTTAGTGTCGGATGACACTGCGCTTATCCGACCTGCAAAAGCAGTTAATACGGTGGAGAAATCCACCGTTTTTTACGCCCCCCGCCTGGCTTGCCCCTCTCCCCATGACTACACTTCTTTTGTGTATATTTTGACCAAAGTAAACCCTCAATAATTCGAGTCGCAGGTAGGCGGCAAGTATGACGGGTTTTAAAGAGGATTAAATAATGGCTATTGGCCCCTACATCTTTTTTGACGGCACCTGCGAAGAAGCTATCGCGTTTTATAAACAAGCCATCGGTGCCGAACTGCTGTTCAAAATGACTTTTGGCGAAATGCCAGAGGAGGCAGCAAACGACTCGTCAGAAGGCTGCAACAGTGGATTTAACTGGCCTGACGATAAAATCATGCACGCCAATGTTCGCATTGGTGACAATGAAGTGATGATGAGCGATGGCAATATGAGTGCTGAAAAAGTTAAGCACTCCGGCTATGCGCTGAGTCTATCCACTGAAGATGTCGCCGAAGGTAAACGTTGGTTTGATAACCTCGCCGCGGGTGGTGATGTCACCATGCCCTGGGGTGAAACGTTCTGGGCCAAAGGATTTGGCATGTTGACCGATAAGTACGGTATCCCATGGATGGTGAATGTCGAAAAACCGATGTAACCGATGTAACTGATGTAACTGATGTAACTGATGTAACTGATGTAACTGATGTAACTGATGTAACTGATTGTATGCCTAAAATAATTCAAGATTCATCGCAGCGGCAAGCAAACTCATCTCGTTGAGCTTACACAACTAAGTGATGCGGGTGAGTGAGTGTCGCCAACAAAGATGCGACTTGAAGTATGACGGGTACAGGATGCTACCGTTTGTGAATACAAGCGGTAGCATCCTGTACGCCTACCGCGCGATAGCCCAGTTAATGGGGATTGCGCCCTGTCCATGCAAATAGTCTTGTAGCGGTTCCGGCGCATACGGTCCAGGCTGCCATTCCCCGGTTATCGCCGACTGCTGCAGCAATGTAGCGTCGCCACTTAGCCGCTCGATAACCGACTGGTGCACCATCATTGATGAAGTCACCGGTGGGGGAAGGTGACGGGGCATAATGCGCAAAAACGGGGTGGGCGGATACCAATCGCAATGCAGTGGCCCAAGTGGGTCAGCAACGACAGCGCTGGGAGCAAGATGAATCCCCAAATCGTCGAGCGCATCGTGCATCCACAAATAGGCGCCATTCGACAAACTGCTGTCCTCAGGCGTTAACTGATATCCCCCGCCAACATCCTGGTGAATACCGGGAAACAGCACCTGCAAAATACGATCGCGGTTATCCCACAACACTGGCGCTAAATCGACACGCTGCTCATCAATCGCCAGCGCCTGTAGCCCGTATTTCACCCGTGGATGCAGCTCGGTATTATTAAAGCGGAAAATATTGTAGCGCTTATCAGTGAAATATTTTGGGATGCCCATCTGCCCGACCGTTTCCCACACTGCCACCGCTTCGATTGAAGCCGGACGCACAATACAAGTCGGGTCCACGCTGTCGCAAAAAAAACCCGGCAACTCGCGCACCACACTCCCTAACAGAGTCGGATTTATTTCCGGGGAATGGGCAAGATACTGCGCCCACACCGACGAGGCAAACCGCCACGCTTCATCTTTACTGCGCTGGTTTAAATTCAGCTTTTCACGACTTAATAAACCACGATCGATGATCATCTCAGCCAGAACCCGCGCGGTATAAGCACCGTGGCTAAATCCCACCAGATAGATCCTGTCCCCCGGCTGCCAATGGCGACTGATAAAGGTGTAGCCACGAATGATCGGCACGATCAAATTTGCGCCAAATGCCCCACCCAGCCGTTTTACCAAGCCATTATGCGGATCGCCCATTCCATAAATGTACTTCGCAACTTGCACAACATAGCCGCTGTTATCCGTAAGCGTTTTTTCCTGCTCATTGGCTAACAATAAACTCTGCTGATCGACAGCGCCTTTTAAATCAATAAATAGCTGATAAACATTACTGGCGATTGTTTCATCATCCGGTTTGGGTTCTACACCGGGAGCGGTCCATGTGCCATCGGCACAAAAAATAATATTCTTGCTCATTGCTACCTTCCCAATGACCGGCGGGTACCTTTAAGCAAATACAAAAAAGAAGTTCCAGACAATACGACAAATAGCTGATTAGCTTGATGACTTCCAGGCTGCGTCTCACTCTTCATCACACCGAAATTTATTCTTAACATAACCGTCACATTTCATCGTCACCATGAGGCAACTTTTTTAAGGAGCCGAATGATGCAAACAATTATTCGCGTCAACAAACTGAGCAAAACCTTCAACCAGCATCAAGCGTTGAACGCCGTTGATCTGGAGGTGAGAGAAGGTGAGATGGTTGCTCTGCTGGGGCCGTCTGGCTCAGGCAAATCTACCCTCTTACGCCACCTGAGCGGTCTGATTACTTCTGATAAATCAGCAGACTGTCAGGTTGAATTGCTTGGCCGCACCGTACAAAAAGCGGGCCGACTGGCGAGCGATATTCGCAAAAGCCGCGCCCACACCGGCTACATCTTCCAACAGTTCAATCTGGTAAATCGCCTGACAGTACTGGAAAACGTACTGATTGGCGCGCTGGGTTCCACGCCGTTCTGGCGTACCTGTTTTAACTGGTTTACTCGCGAACAAAAGCAACGCGCATTGCAAGCTCTGACCCGCGTCGGTATGGCGCAGTTTGCTTTTCAACGCGTTTCCACCCTGTCCGGTGGGCAACAACAGCGCGTGGCGATTGCCCGCGCTTTGATGCAGCAGGCGAAAGTGATTTTAGCTGATGAGCCGATTGCCTCACTCGACCCCGAATCTGCGCGCATCGTAATGGAAACGCTGCACGACATTAACCGTCTGGACGGCATTACCGTTGTGGTGACGTTGCATCAGGTGGATTACGCCCTGCGCTACTGCGAACGCATCGTCGCGCTGCGCCAGGGTCATGTGTTTTACGACGGATGCCGCTCAGCGTTCGACAACGAACGGCTGGGAAATCTCTATCGCAGCATTGCCCAAGTTGATGCGGCAGCATAAGAACACCAATCAATTAACTCAAGGATTAGTCATGAGCTACAAAGCCGTAAAAGCCTTAGCCTTTACCAGCCTGTTAAGCGTCAGTGCCCTGTTCAGCCCAGCCCATGCGGATGAACAAGAGAAATCCCTGAACTTCGGCATTATCTCTACCGAATCACAACAAAACCTCAAACCACAATGGGAACCGTTCCTAAAGGATATGGAGAAGAAGCTGGGCGTGAAAGTGAATGCTTTCTTCGCACCGGACTACGCGGGGATCATTCAGGGAATGCGTTTTAACAAAGTCGATATCGCCTGGTATGGCAACCTGTCGGCAATGGAAGCCGTCGACCGCGCTAACGGCCAGGTCTTTGCTCAAACGGTCGCAGCCGATGGTTCTCCGGGTTACTGGAGCGTGCTGATCGTTAACAAAGACAGTCCAATCAATAATCTGCAAGATCTGCTAGCAAAACGTAAAGAGCTGACCTTCGGTAACGGTGATCCCAACTCAACGTCTGGTTACCTCGTCCCGGGATACTATGTTTTCGCCAAGAACAACGTCTCTGTGAGCGAGTTTAAACGCTCAGTGAATGCTGGCCATGAAACCAACGCCCTGGCGGTTGCCAATAAGCAAGTCGACGTGGCAACCAACAACACCGAAAACCTCGAAAAACTGAAAACCTCAGCACCCGACAAACTTAAAGAGCTGAAGGTTATCTGGAAATCACCACTGATCCCGGGTGACCCCATTGCCTGGCGTAAGAATCTGTCTGAAACCACTAAAGACAAAATCTACGATTTCTTCATGACTTACGGCAAAAATGCGGAAGAAAAAGAAGTGTTGACTCGGCTGGGTTGGGCTCCGTTCCGTCCGTCAAGCGACCTGCAACTGCTGCCAATCCGCCAGCTCGCACTGTTTAAACAAATGCAGGGCGTAAAGGACAACAAAGGCCTGGATGAGAAAGATAAAACCGTCAAAGTCACCGAGTTGCAGAACCAACTTAGCGACTTGGATCGCCTGACGGCAGCACTTTCTGCGATGAGCAGTCAGAACAAAGCGGTGCAGTAATTGTTGCTGGATGACGCTCACGCAACCCTACCCGACCGTAGGGTGGATAAGCGAAGCGTCATCCGCCAAAAAAACCATACGGAGCACCTCATGCAGCAAACCATCACCGTCGCCGCACCAAAACGCAGTTGGTTTTCATTACTTAGCTGGGCGATTTTACTTTCTGTCCTCGCGGTCTCCTGGCATGGCGCGGAAATGGCCCCGCTCACGTTGATAAAAGATTCCGGGAATATGGCCACCTTCGCGGCCGACTTCTTTCCGCCTGATTTCAGCCAATGGCGTGACTATCTGGCTGAAATGTCTATCACCCTACAAATCGCCGTTTGGGGCACCGCACTGGCCATCGTACTTTCCATTCCCTGCGGCCTGATGTGTGCCGACAACCTGGTGCCATGGTGGGTTTACCAACCGATGCGAAGAGCGATGGACGCCTGCCGCGCCATCAACGAAATGGTTTTTGCGATGCTGTTCGTGGTCGCCGTTGGTCTTGGCCCTTTTGCCGGTGTTCTGGCGTTGTTCATCCACACCACTGGCGTGCTCTCCAAACTGCTTTCTGAAGCGGTGGAAGCTATCGAACCGGGTCCCGTTGAAGGGATTCGTGCCACGGGCGCGAACAAACTTGAAGAAATCCTCTACGGCGTACTCCCGCAAGTGATGCCACTGCTTATCTCCTACTCGCTGTACCGTTTTGAGTCGAACGTCCGTTCGGCAACGGTGGTTGGCATGGTGGGCGCAGGCGGGATTGGTGTGACGTTATGGGAAGCGATTCGCGGATTCCAGTTCCAGCAAACCTGTGCGCTGATGGTCATCATCATCGTCACCGTGAGCCTGCTGGATTTCATGTCACAACGACTGCGTAAGCACTTCATTTAACGAGGCGTTGACACCAATGAACCTATCCAGACATCCGACCAGTTACCCAACGCGTTATCAGGAAATCGCCGCCCTACTCGAACAAGAGCTGCGTAAAAATTACCGCTGTGGCGACTACTTACCCGCTGAAAGCCAACTGGCAGCACGTTACGAGGTTAATCGCCACACGCTGCGCCGCGCCATCGACCAACTGGTAGAAAAAGGTTGGGTACAGCGTCGCCAGGGAATTGGTGTGTTGGTCCTGATGCGCCCATTCGACTATCCGCTGAACGCGCAAGCACGCTTTAGCCAGAACCTGCTAGACCAGGGCAGCCACCCCACCAGCGAACGCTTACTCGCGGTATTGCGCCCGGCCTCAAGCCACGTAGCTGATGCGCTGGGCGTCACCGAGGGTGACAACATTATCCATCTGCGCACCTTGCGTCGCGTTAACGGGATCGCGGTGTGCCTGATTGACCACTACTTTGCCGACCTTTGCTGGTGGCCCGCGCTGCAACAGTTTCACAGCGGTTCGCTACACGACGTTATTGAGCAACAGCTTGGCATCAACCTCAAACGTACACAGACACGCATCAGCGCCCGTCGCGCCCAGGCCAAAGAAAGCCGCCTGCTGGAAATCCCCAATATGGCTCCGCTGCTTTGTGTACGCACGCTTAACCACCGTGAAGACCAGATCAATCCGGCGGAATACTCCGTCAGCTTGACCCGCGCCGACATGATTGAATTCACCATGGAGCACTAAATGGACGCACCACATTTTGATGTCGCACAACGCCAACAGTGGATGTCCGTGCTCGCCCACAGCCTGCCACAAGAACTGGCCGCACTTTGGGTGGAACTGAAACTTAACCCTGAATATCAAGTGATTCGTCAGTCCGAAATCGGACTTGTACAAATCCAGGCTCGCATGGGCGGCACCGGGAAACGTTTTTTTGCCGGTGACGCCTCCCTGACCCGCGCCGTGGTGCAGCTCGCCGATGGCACTTACGGTTACAGCTACTTATTAGGGCGCGATAAAGCCCACGCCGAGCTTTGCGCCGTCATCGACGCGCTGATGCAGGAAAAAGTTCGATTCCGGACTTTACAAGAAACTTTAATTGCGCCGTTAGCAGCAAACCGTGAACAGCGCCTGGCCACCCGCCGCACACAAATTAATAGCAGCCGAGTCGACTTCTTCACTCTGGTTCGCGGAGATAACGCATGACCCTAATGACCGCTTTTAACCTGCCTGTGCAGGATGCCCAACAGAGCTTCCGTCGACTGCTTAAAGCGATGAGTGAGCCGGGCGTTATCGTGGCACTCCACTCGCTGCACCATGGCTGGAAACCGTTGAGCATTGCCTCCACCAGCGTGCTGCTGACGCTTGCTGATAACGACACTTCGGTGTGGATTAGCGAGGCGTTAAGCAATGACGTGGTGCTGCAAAATGTCCGATTCCATACAAATTCACCCATCTCCTTGACTCCAGAGCACGCACAATTTGCCGTTGCCGATGCCGAAATCACCGCCGATCAACTTAACGCACTGGCACAGGGAACGGACGTCGCCCCAGACACCAGCGCGACGCTGATTTTGCAAGTGCCGAGTCTGAGCGGTGGCCGCATGTTGCGCCTGACGGGCGCGGGGATTCGTGAAGAACGAATGATTGCCCCGCAACTGCCTGATTGCGTCATTCACGAACTGACCGAGCGCCCGCACCCCTTCCCGCTTGGCATCGATTTAATCCTCACCTGCGGCGAACGCTTGTTGGCTATCCCTCGCACCACGCATGTGGAGGTGTGCTGATGTACGTCGCCGTCAAAGGGGGGGAAAAGGCGATTACCGCCGCCCACGCACTTCAGGAACATCATCGCCGGGGCGACGCCACGCACCCGGAACTGAGCGTCGCGCAAATCGAGCAACAGCTTGGCCTGGCAGTCGACCGCGTGATGACCGAAGGCGGCATTGCTGACCGTGAACTGGCCGCTCTGGCTATCAAACAAGCCAGCGGCGATATGGTTGAAGCCATCTTTTTGTTGCGTGCCTATCGCACCACCTTGCCGCGCCTGGCGGTGAGCGAGCCGCTAAACAGTGCCGGGATGCGTTTAGAGCGCCGCATTTCCGCCGTCTATAAAGACGTTCCGGGCGGCCAGTTACTTGGCCCGACCTACGATTACACCCACCGTCTGCTGGATTTCACCTTACTGGCCAATGGTGAAGCACCGTTGCTTAAAACCGCTGACGATAACGCCGAACCCTCACCCCACGTATTCAGCCTGCTGGCAAAGCAAGGGCTGGCAAGAGCCGAAGAAGACAACGGCGAACAGCCTGATGACATCACGCGCCAGCCGCCGGTTTACCCCTGTTCCCGCTCCTCGCGCCTGCAACAGCTGGTGCGCGGCGACGAAGGTTATTTGCTGGCACTCGCCTACTCCACGCAACGCGGTTACGGGCGCAATCACCCGTTCGCCGCGGAGATCCGCAGCGGCTATATCGATGTGGAAATCACGCCAGAAGAGCTAGGTTTTACGGTAAACGTCGGCGAACTGATGATAACTGAGTGCGAAATGGTCAACGGATTTGTCGCACCCGTTGATGAAGCGCCGCACTTCACTCGCGGTTACGGGCTGGTGTTCGGCATGAGCGAGCGCAAAGCGATGGCAATGGCGCTGGTTGACCGCGCGCTGCAAGCCCCGGACTACGACGAAACCCTAGCAGGCCCCGCGCAGGACGAGGAGTTTGTGCTGGCGCACGCCGACAACGTCGAAGCCGCCGGTTTTGTCTCCCACCTGAAACTGCCGCATTACGTCGATTTCCAGGCTGAACTGGAACTGCTCAAACGCCTGCAAAAGGAACGTCATCGTGACTAAGGCACTGACTGGCTACAACTTTGCTTATCTTGATGAGCAAACCAAACGTACACTGCGTCGCGCCATTCTGAAAGCTGTGGCTATCCCCGGTTACCAGGTGCCGTTCGGTGGGCGCGAAATGCCGATGCCTTATGGTTGGGGTACGGGCGGCATTCAGATAACCGCAAGCGTCATTGGCGAACACGACGTGCTGAAGGTTATCGACCAGGGCGCAGATGACACCACTAACGCCGTATCCATTCGTAACTTCTTCAAGCGTGTCACGGACGTGGCGACCACCGAATCCACTGCCGATGCGACGCTTATCCAGACGCGCCACCGCATCCCGGAAACGCCACTGACTGAAGATCAGATCCTGATTTTCCAAGTCCCTATTCCAGAACCACTGCGCTTTATTGAACCCCGTGAAACCGAAACCCGCACCATGCACGCGCTGGAAGAGTACGGCGTGATGCAGGTAAAACTCTACGAAGACATCGCCCGTTTTGGCCACATCGCCACCACTTACGCCTATCCGGTCAAAGTGAATGATCGCTATGTGATGGACCCGTCACCCATTCCGAAATTCGATAACCCGAAAATGGACATGATGCCTGCGCTGCAACTGTTCGGTGCCGGGCGTGAAAAACGCATCTACGCGGTGCCGCCGTATACCCGCGTTGAGAGCCTCGATTTTGACGACCACCCGTTTACCGTTCAGGAGTGGGATGAGCCTTGCGCAATTTGCGGCTCGCACCACAGCTACCTGGATGAAGTGGTACTCGACGATGCGGGCAACCGCATGTTCGTCTGCTCCGATACCGATTTCTGCCGCCAGAACAGCGAGGCTGCAAGCCAATGACTCAACCGTTACTTTCCGTGAATAACCTGACGCACCTTTATGCTCCTGGCAAAGGGTTCAGCGACGTTTCATTCGAGCTTTATCCTGGCGAAGTACTGGGCATTGTGGGCGAATCAGGCTCTGGCAAAACCACATTGCTGAAATCGATTTCGGCACGCCTCGCACCGCAAAACGGTGAAGTCATTTACCTGGATTCGTCGCTCTACGACATGAGCGAAGGCGAACGCCGCCGCCTCCTGCGCACCGAATGGGGCGTGGTACATCAACATGCCATGGACGGCCTGCGCCGCCACGTTTCGGCGGGCGGCAACATTGGCGAGCGTTTGATGGCAACCGGTGCGCGCCATTACGGCGACATTCGCGCCACCGCTCAGCGCTGGTTAGAAGAAGTGGAAATCCCTGCCTCGCGCATCGACGACTTACCGACAACCTTTTCAGGCGGTATGCAGCAACGCCTGCAAATCGCCCGCAACCTGGTGACACACCCCAAATTGGTGTTTATGGACGAGCCAACCGGCGGGCTGGACGTTTCAGTGCAGGCGCGTTTACTCGATTTGCTGCGGGGACTGGTGCGCGAGCTGAATCTGGCCGTGGTGATTGTCACCCACGATTTGGGCGTTGCCCGTTTGCTGGCAGACCGCCTGCTGGTGATGAAACAGGGGCAAGTGGTTGAAAGCGGTCTGACTGACCGCGTTCTGGACGACCCGCACCACCCGTATACCCAATTGCTTGTTTCCTCCGTTCTTCAGAATTAGGTGCGCACGATGACCAGATTACGGGTTGAAAACCTGAGCAAAACCTTTGTGTTACACCATCAGCACGGCATTCGTTTACCGGTGCTGGCGAATGCCACTCTGGAGGTAAAATCAGGCGAATGTGTGGTGCTGCACGGTCATTCCGGTAGCGGAAAATCCACGTTACTGCGTTCGCTGTACGCTAACTATTTACCGGATAGCGGCCATATCTGGGTCAAGCATAACGACCAATGGCTCGACATTGTGCAGGCTCCGGCGCGTGAAGTGCTTGCGGTGCGCCGCCAGACCATCGGCTGGGTCAGCCAGTTTTTGCGCGTCATCCCGCGAATTTCAGCTTTAGAGGTGGTGATGCAGCCCTTGCGGGATTTAGGGGTATCGCGTGACGTCTGTGAAGACAAAGCGTCAATGTTACTCACCCGCCTGAATGTCCCGGAACGTCTGTGGAACCTCGCACCATCAACCTTTTCAGGTGGCGAGCAACAGCGGGTCAACATCGCCCGGGGTTTTATCGTTGATTACCCGATTTTGCTGCTTGATGAACCGACAGCCTCGCTGGATGCGAAAAACAGTGCCGCGGTCGTTGCGCTGATTCTGGAAGCCAAAGCACGCGATACGGCGATCGTCGGGATCTTCCACGATGAAGGTGTGCGCAACCAGGTCGCAGACCGCTTGCACAATATGGCAACCCCTATGGCAACCATTGAGGCTGAAAATGATCATTAATCACGTCAAACTGGTGCTGGACAATGAAGTGGTGAGTGGCTCACTGGAAGTGGCCGACGGGGTGATTCGTAATTTTGCCGATAGCCCAAGTCAGTTACCCCAGGCGCAAGATGGCGAAGGAGGCTGGTTGCTGCCGGGGCTTATCGAGCTGCACACCGATAACCTCGACAAATTCTTCACGCCGCGCCCAAAAGTTGACTGGCCTGCGCATTCCGCAATGAGCAGCCACGACGCGCTGATGGTAGCGAGCGGCATTACCACCGTGCTGGACGCCGTAGCCTTGGGCGATGTGCGTGATGGCGGTGACCGTCTGGAAAACTTAGCGAAGATGATCAACGCAGTGATGGACAGCCAGGCACGCGGTATCAACCGCGCCGAGCACCGCTTGCATCTGCGTTGCGAACTGCCTCATCACACAACACTTCCGCTGTTACAGCAGTTGATCGATAGCGAAGGCGTGTCGCTGGTGTCGTTGATGGACCACTCGCCGGGCCAGCGTCAGTTTTCAAACCTGGTGAAATATCGCGAATATTACCAAGGAAAATACTCACTTAGCGACGCCGAGATGAACAGCTACGAAGTTGAACAACTGGCGCTGGCCGAACGCTGGTCTCAACCAAACCGCCTGGCAATTGCTGCTGAGTGCCGTGCCCGTAATATCCCCCTTGCCAGCCACGATGACGCCACTTCCGCGCATGTGGTGGAATCTCATGAATTGGGCAGCGTTGTCGCCGAATTCCCGACAACCCTTGAAGCAGCCTTTGCCTCGCGCCAGCATGGTTTAAGTGTGCTGATGGGTGCTCCGAATATTGTGCGAGGCGGCTCGCATTCCGGGAATGTGTCGGCAAGTCTGCTGGCTCAGGTCGGCCTGCTGGATATTCTCTCTTCGGATTATTATCCGGCAAGCCTGCTGGACGCGGCTTTCCGTGTAGCTCACGACGAAAGCAACAGCATCACCTTGCCGCAAGCCGTGGCGCTGGTGACGCGCAACCCTGCTCGCGCCCTGAATCTGGATGACCGTGGCGTACTGGCGGAAGGCAAACGCGCCGACATGGTGCTGGCGCATCAACATGGCGACCACGTCCACGTCGGCCACGTCTGGCGCCAGGGAATACGGGTGTTCTGATGAGTAAAATAGTCTGGTTGATGGGGCCGTCTGGCTCCGGGAAAGACAGCCTGCTGAGTGCACTCCGTCAGCAGGAGTATAATCAGCTACTGGTGGCGCATCGCTACATTACCCGCCCTTACGATGCGGGCTGTGAAAACCATATCGCATTGAGTGAGAAGGAGTTCACTCAGCGCCAGAGACAAGGGTTGTTCGCGCTGTGCTGGCAGGCGCATCACCAACGTTATGGCGTGGGAATTGAGCTGGATATCTGGCTCGATTCAGGCTTCGATGTCGTGGTGAATGGCTCACGCCAGCATTTGGCACAAGCGCGGGCGCGTTATGGCGAAGCGCTGGTGCCGATTTGCCTGCATGTCTCAACCGACGTGTTGCGCAAGCGACTTGAGCAACGCGGGCGCGAAAACGCCCAGCAAATCGAGCAACGCCTGCAACGCGCGACCATCTCAGCTCCGGATTTGGATAATTGCCTGGTACTGAATAACGATGGCAGCCTCGCGGAGGCTGTCCTATCGTTTATGCGTCTGGTCGAAAGCCAGCGCAATACCAATATTGTCCACTTCCCGTCGAAGGAGCCTCGCCATGTCTGAAACTATCGAATTACGCCCTGCCTCACTTGACGATAGCGATGCCGTCTACGCTTTGATTGGCGAGCTGAAGCAGGCGGAATTTGACCGCCATGCATTTAACGTGGGGTTTGCGGCAAACCTCCAGGATCACAACTTGTGTTATCAACTCGCTGAGCTAAATGGCGAGGTCGTGGGCATGGTGAGTTTGCATATGCAGTTTCATCTGCACCACGTGAACTGGGTGGGGGAAATTCAGGAATTAGTGGTGATGCCACAGGCGCGTGGCTACGGTATTGGCAGCAAATTGTTAGCATGGGCGGAAGAAAAGGCGCGCGTGGCTGGCGCAGAACTCACCGAGCTTTCCACCAGCGCCAAACGCCTCGACGCCCATCGTTTCTACCAGCGTGAAGGGTATCAGCCCACTCATTTTCGTTTTACCAAAGCCGTGGAGACATACCATGAGCCTGACGTTAATACTTAGTGGTACTGGCGGTGCACAATTAGTTCCCGCCTTTGGCTGTTCTTGTGCCGCCTGCGAGCGGGCTCGCAATCATCCACAACATCGCCGCAAGCCTTGCAGCGCAGTGGTGAAGTTCAACGAGGCGGTGACGCTGCTGGATGCGGGTATTCCTGATTTGATGGACAGATGGCAGCCAGGGGAATTTCAGCAATTTTTGCTGACCCACTACCATATGGATCACGTGCAGGGTTTGTTCCCGCTGCGTTGGGGCGTGGGTGAGAAGATCCCCGTTTACGGCCCTACCGATGAACAAGGCTGTGACGATCTATTTAAACATCCGGGCATTCTGGATTTCAGCCATACACTACAACCGTTTGTGGGCTTTACCCTACAAGCGCTGCGCGTGACGCCTATGCCGCTCAACCATTCAAAACTCACACTCGGTTATCTGTTCGAGACACCGCACAGCCGTGTCGCATGGTTAAGCGATACCGCCGCTCTGCCGGATAAGACACTGAAGTTTCTGGCAAACAATAAACCGCAGGTTATCGTGATTGATTGCAGCCACGAACCGAGAGCGCAAACGCCTAACAACCATTGCGATTTGAATACCGTCGTCGCGATGAATGAATACATCGGCTGCCCGCGAGTGATCCTCACGCACATCAGCCATCAGTTTGATTGCTGGATGATGGAAAACGAACTACCAAAAGGGTATGAAGCCGGGTTTGACGGGATGGTAATTCGGGTGGATTAGGGTCGGATAACACCGCAACCTAACACAAGAAATGCGAAATATTTCCGGCAAACGACCATTCCAGAACCCAACTCGCAGAATGCAAAATTACCGATAATCTTCATCCAGACGGCGTTCGTCGTCTTCGAGCTGGCGACGTTGATTATCTAACTGGCGTTGCTGCTCATCCAACTGGCGACGCCGGTCTTCAAGTTGCCGCTGGCGGTCTTCGTACTGGTGTCGATCATCCTCGTTGCGGCGTTGATTTTGGTCGTCCCAATTGCGATCGTTGCTGTCATCGCGGTTATCGCCGTTATCGCCGTTATCGCCGTTCGGCTTATAAGCATCGTTAATCGCCTGCGAAATTGAGCTGACAACAGAATTATCAAACAAACCATCCAGCGTGTCGGCGTGGGCAAATGTCGTCATGGTCAAGGTGCCAAGCAGCAGCACAGTAGAGTATCGATTCATAAGTCCGCCAGATGAGAATTAACTCTGAAAACGATAGGGGAAGTCCGCTCACGTCAACAGCGGAGGATTCTCAATTATTTCCCTAACACAGCAGCCACCAAAAGACATATAATAACTAAGTGTATTTACATAAAAATACACTTCGAAACACTTGTAACCCTACGCACCTGGCACATTTATGCTTTGTAAGTTGCATGTATTTTTACTGTTTTTACCCCGCAGTTGCTAAGAGTAATGCTTTGACCATACAACGAAACGATAATCCTACCCGCCCTCGTCATCACCGCTTCGCTCTTGAGTCGCGCCAGTTATTCGATGGCGCAGCCGTCGCTGAAGCTGCTAATCATGCGGATAATCCATTAGATGCGCCGCATCGCAGCAACGCACCAGACGCGTCGAAAGCGGTATTTGTGCCTCCCGCACCGGTTCCGGCGCCCGCATCAATCACAGCTCCCGCTCCGGTCGATGCCCCTGCGGCACATGAAGTTTATGTCGTGGATAGCCACGTGCAGAACTGGCAATCCCTGGTCAGTCAATTGCCCGCAGCAAGCCGTGTCGTCGTTCTGGACGCGCAGCACGCTGGCCTTGAGCAAATGAATGAAGCGCTAAAGAACGATAAAAATATCACCGCGATTCATATCATCAGCCATGGCGCCAGCGATGAAATCACACTGGGTAGCGACAAACTTAACTCTCAAACGATTGGGCAATATCAGCAACAGTTAGAGAAGCTTGGCGAAAAGCTCACCCCTGACGGCGATATTTTGCTGTATGGCTGCAACGTCACATCACAAGACATCACTCTGATTACCCGTATGGCGGATTACACCCATGTAGATGTTGCGGCTTCCAGTGACAAAACAGGCAATGCGGCTCATACCGGGGACTGGACGCTGGAATCCCATATCGGTGTCATCGAAACACGGTCGTTGTCACTGGCCTACGATGGCGTGCTGCAAGCACCAAAAATCACCGCCAGCGGGTCGGATATGGTGGTTTCAGAACCCAGTATGTTGCGTCCGGGTGAGGAAACCGGCAATTTCAGAGGTATTACGCTTAACGTCAGTGATGAGAACGTGACGATCAGCG
>NZ_DATERI010000138.1:0-35840 GCF_035271705.1 Buttiauxella sp. | reverse complement strand
GGGCAGGTGACCCTGGCGCTTCAGTCAGCTCAGGAGAAAATCGTTTACGCCGGAAACGATACGTTAAGCGATGATGACCGGACATCACTGGCCACCGATCTGGAAGGTATCCGCAATCAAATATTAAACCTGGCCAACAGTACTGACGGCAATGGGCGCTTTATTTTTGCTGGATATAAAACGGAGTCTGCACCGTTTAGTGGTGGGGCAAACAGCATCACTTATACGGGCGGCTCTCAGGCAATCACTCAAACGGTGGATGCGGCTCGAATGATGACGATAGGGCATACCGGTACTCAGGTATTTGATTCTCTGACCAGTAATGCAGTCCCTGAACCCAAACCTGGCACCTCTGAAACAAACCTGTTTAATATGCTCGATTCCGCGATTGCAACCCTGAGAACACCCGCTGAAGGGCTGGATGATGCAGGAAAAGCTAATTTAACCGCTGCTATTGATAAAACTAACCGCGGGTTGAAAAACTCACTCAATAACGTGCTAACCGTGCGTGCAGAGTTAGGCACACAGCTTAATGAGCTGGAAAAGCTTGATGAGTTAGGTACCGACCGTGCATTGGGCCAGTCGCAGCAAATGAGTGATTTGGTGGATGTCGATATGACTTCAGCGATCTCTTCCTATGTGATGCAGCAGGCTGCACTGCAGGCGTCTTACAAAGCATTCAGCGATATGCAAGGGATGTCTTTGTTCCAGCTGAACAAATAATAGTTTTACCTTTTTGGCGTGCCATGAAACTGGGCACGCTTTATGTGCCCACTTCAGCACCCCGAAGTGGGCATTTTTTTACGCTGAATTCAGGACGGGTCACAAGCAATAAAAAAGCCGACCTGTTGCCAGGTCGGCTTTTTCGCAACGCTTATTGATTATTCAGCGCTTTGCGGGCGCGTAGCTGGCGCTGTTGCCTGGTGAGTTGCACTGCTTCCACCGGCGGAACCGCGGCCACTGAACTCATACGTTGGGCGAACCCAATCGCTCTGGCGTGTGGCTTCCGGAGCATATTCCGGTGCTGGAGCTTTTGTCATAGGAGCAGTGGCATGTTTAGTGACGTGAGCCACAACCGCAACTTCTGGCACTGCTGCAACCGCTATCTCTTCCACAACAGTTGTCTCAACTGAGGCTTCTTCAACTTTGGCTTCTTCAACAACCGCATCCTGTGCAACGACTTCTACCGGCTTAACTTCTTCAACCGCAGCGGTAGGGACAGTTTCTGCAACAATAACAGGAGCTTCCTGTTGTTGAGTTGCAACAGCAACGTCATCTTGTGCAGGTTTAACTTCGTCGATGACTTGTTCAGCAACAACTTCGTCAACCGCAGCAATCAGATGAGGCTGCTCGTTCACCGGAGTCGCGATCACTTCTGGGTGCGTTGTTTCAACGTGTGCAGTTTCAACATTTACAGTTTCAACGACAGGTTGCACCACTACTGCCACTTCTTGAACGACTGGCGGCACAATAATGACTTCCACAGGCTCTTGCTCGTGGGCAACAAAGACTGGAGCGTGTTCTGCATTGTCGTACTGTGATTCTCCCTGAGCACGGGCAACAGGATAACTAATCCAGGCTTTACCCGAGGCCAGTTCAGGAGAAGCACATGCAACAGTCATCGGCATTGGTGATTGCGCTGGGTAACGCTCATCACGATAGCGACGGCGACGTTGGCCACTCACACGTAAGTGACGTGGAGAACGGCGAGAGCGACGTGGCATACCGTTAGAATCGTTACGTGAATCGTTGTTGTCTTCGTGCTCAACAAAAGGTTTCTCGATAACAGCAGGCAGCGGGATAGTTGCCAGGTCGGTACGTGCAGCAGGTGCCGAAATAACTTCAGCTACGTCCGGAGTTGCCACAGTTTCAACGCTCGAATCTGGTGCGGATTCGAAACGAATTTTCTGGTTCAGTTGACGTTGCTTACGACGCGGCATGACTACCTGGGCGCGTTCTTCCTGCTCAGCTTCGACCTCTACTACAGTGTCATCATTTTGCAGAACTTTAACTTCTTGCTGTGCCTGACGCTTATCATCGCTACGGCGACGATTGCGCTCACGGCGCGGTTGCTGCTCATCACGTGCTTTTGGTTTTTCAACTTCCTCAGCAACGTTCTGGCGAATTTCACGCACTTCAGTGTTTGGTTGTTGGCCCTGACGGCGATTACGGCGGTTATCGTCGCGATCGCGGTTTTCACGTGGCTCACGGTTATCACGTGGTTCACGGTTATCACGATTTTCGCTGCGGTTATCACGGTCACGGTTGTTGCGATCACCACGGTCGTTACGGTCACGGCGGTTATTTTGACGACGGTTGTTACGACGATCTTGCCCCTGACGCTGGCTTTCAGCCTCAGCAGATTTCACTGCCTCAGTTTCTTTGCTGCTTTCAGTGGTGCTTTCGCCGGCAAACAGGTTTTTCAACGCACCGAACAAACGACTCAGCAGACCAGGTTGTGCAACAGTTGCTTCTTTCGCGACCGCAGGTTTAGCCTCTGGAGCAGGTGCTGCTACAGGCGCTGATTCTGGCGGTGCAGGCGGCACGTCAGGCATCACGAAAGTTGCTAATGCAGGTTGCTCTGGACGTTTACGCTCGACGTACTCTTCTTCCGATGGCATTGCCATCTCTTCTTCATGCAGCTTAGGCAACATGTAGCTCAGAGTCTTGGTTTCTTCGCCTTTGCGCACACGCAGTACGGAATAGTGCGGAGTTTCCATCTGATCGTTAGGAACGATGATGGCTTTCACGCCGCCCTGACGGGTTTCAATCGCGCTAACTGCATCACGTTTTTCGTTCAGCAGGTAAGACGCAATTGGCACCGGAACAATCGCATGAACTTCCTGCGTGTTCTCTTTCAGCGCTTCTTCTTCAATCAGACGCAGAATGGAGAGTGCCATGGATTCGTTGTCACGCACCGTACCTGTACCGCTACAACGCGGACAAACATGGTGGCTGGACTCGCCCAAAGAAGGGGAGAGACGCTGACGAGACATTTCCAACAAGCCAAAGCGTGAGATGTGGCTTATCTGGATACGAGCACGGTCTTGACGCACGGCTTCACGCAGACGGTTTTCAACGGCACGCTGGTGGCGCACAGGGGTCATGTCGATGAAGTCGATAACAATCAGACCACCGAGGTCACGCAAACGCAGTTGGCGCGCGATTTCATCAGCGGCTTCGAGGTTGGTATTAAACGCGGTCTCTTCGATATCGCCACCGCGAGTTGCGCGCGCGGAGTTGATGTCGATAGCGGTCAACGCTTCGGTAGAGTCGATAACAATCGAACCACCGGATGGCAGACGGACTTCACGCTGGAAAGCGGATTCAATCTGCGACTCAATTTGGTAATGGCTGAACAGCGGGATTTCACCGGTGTAGAGCTTAATTTTGCTGCTGAAATCAGGACGACCCAGAGCACCGATATGCTGGCGAGCCAGTTCGAGCACTTTAGGATTATCGATAAGAATCTCACCGATGTCCTGACGCAGGTAATCACGGAAAGCACGCACAATAACGTTACTTTCTTGATGGATGAGGAATGGCGCCGGGCGATTTTCTGCCGCTTTTTGAATGGCTTCCCAGTGCTTCAAACGGAAGCTTAAATCCCATTGCAGTGCTTCAGCGGATTTACCCACGCCGGCAGTACGTACAATCAGACCCATGCCATCTGGCAGTTCCAGAGAGGAAAGGGCTTCTTTCAATTCAGTACGGTCGTCACCTTCGATACGGCGGGAAATACCACCGGCACGTGGGTTGTTCGGCATCAGTACTAAATAACTACCCGCCAGGCTAATAAAGGTGGTCAAGGCAGCACCTTTATTACCACGTTCTTCTTTATCAATCTGGACTATCACTTCCTGGCCTTCACGCAGAACATCTTTAATGTTCGGACGGCCGTGTGCTGAATAATTAGACGGGAAATATTCGCGAGCGATTTCTTTCAGAGGGAGGAAACCATGACGTTCCGCGCCGTAATCTACAAATGCCGCTTCCAGACTTGGTTCAATACGGGTGATTTTGCCTTTATAGATGTTGGCTTTTTTCTGTTCGTGTCCTGGACTTTCAATATCCAGGTCGTACAGACGCTGCCCATCCACAAGGGCGACACGCAACTCTTCTTGCTGAGTCGCGTTTATTAACATTCTTTTCATCGTAACTTACTCATTATTCTTACATTAGTGACAAAGCTACGGGCATGGTGACGCTGACCGGGAGTGAACCGATGGCCTCGTGACTGATCGCACAGTCGCCAACCTCACGGTTGTCGCTTGCTGAGAGGCGCAAAGTGTCGGTAGCCTGTATTTCATACGGAAATACAGCGCAATTATCGTGGGAATAACCTTAGAGTGTTTCTTAAGAGTTGATTCCATTTTACCGGTCAGGCTGCAACCCGCAGCCCGCTAACTGCCTGAAAGTACAATACGTCTTACGCCATTGCTGCGTGGATGGACGTTCAGGCAAAACTGGTAATTCCGCAAAATTCCTTGTTCTAACAAGTATCAACACGGAAAACCGCAACATTATTCCATTGCTAACCTTATTATAGCAAGATGACTTTTGCCTTTGATGCCTCGTTTCTTACAGTTTTTTAACTCAATTTTTCGCTGTGTGTCGCAGAAAGCAGAAAAAGGGAAGTTAGACGGTTCTAAACCAGGCAGTTTCTCAGTTAAGCACATAAAAATGAGTGGCGCTATGCGCGCACGCTATTTAGAATCGCCGACCATGAAAACTCCAACTCCTTCTGTACAAATCGTTGCCATTTCCTCTGATGAGGCTGGGCAGCGCATCGACAACTTCTTGCTCTCCCGCTTAAAGGGTGTGCCAAAAAGTATGATTTATCGCATTTTGCGTAAAGGCGAAGTGCGTGTGAATAAAAAACGCATTAAGCCTGAATACAAAATTCAGGATGGTGATGAAATACGTATTCCACCGGTTCGCGTTGCGGAACGCGAAGAAGTGGCGGTTTCCCCACATCTGCAAAAAGTGGCAGCACTGACCGATGCGATTCTTTATGAAGATGACCATATCCTGGTGCTGAATAAGCCTTCAGGTACAGCGGTTCACGGTGGTAGTGGCTTGAGTTTTGGTGTGATTGAAGGCCTGCGTGCTCTGCGTCCGGAAGCCCGCTTCCTGGAATTGGTGCATCGTCTGGATCGTGATACATCTGGCATCTTGCTGGTGGCCAAAAAGCGCTCTGCTCTGCGTTCTTTGCATGAACAGCTGCGTGAAAAGGGAATGCAAAAAGATTATTTGGCGCTGGTTCGCGGCCAATGGCAGTCGCATGTTAAAGCTGTGCAGGCGCCTTTGCTGAAGAATATTTTGCAAAGCGGTGAGCGTATTGTTCGCGTTAATAGCGAAGGCAAACCCTCTGAAACGCGCTTCAAAGTGGAAGAGCGTTACGCTTTTGCCACATTAGTGCGTTGCAGCCCAATAACCGGTCGTACCCACCAGATTCGTGTGCACACACTGCATGCTGGCCACCCGATTGCGTTCGATGATCGCTACGGTGACCGCGAATTTGATAAGCAACTCGCGGGCACTGGCCTGAATCGCTTGTTCTTGCATGCTGCGGCATTACGTTTCACCCATCCCAATACCGGTGAAATTATGCGTGTTGAAGCACCACTGGATGAACAATTGAAGCGCTGCCTTGTGGTGTTACGCAACAACGCTCGCTAACGATTGAGGGTGGATGGCACTTCTGCGTGCTTCCACCCTACGTCAGTCACATCAGCAGCGGATGACATCCCTCGTTGTTGAGCATATCGCACAGGCTAATTAACGGCAGTCCAATCAGGGTGTTTGGGTCTTTCCCTGAAAGCCTGTTAAATAACGTGATCCCCAAACCCTCACTTTTAAAACTTCCGGCACAGTGTAAAGGCTGCTCTTTACGCACATAATTGCGGATTTCTTGCTCACTCAGATGACGAAAATGGACATCAAAAGGCTCGCAAATCACCTGTATATTCCCGGTAGTCGAATTAAAAAGTGCCAGTCCAGTATAAAAAGTAACAGTGCTGTTGCGGGCAATCAGCAATTGTTCCACCGCTTTTTCTTCGGAATGTGGCTTTCCGACGATTTTTCCATCTAGCACGCAGACCTGGTCTGAACCAATAATTAAATGATTTGGATATTCAGTGCTCAACGCCTGCGCTTTGGCCTGTGCAAGGCGGGTCACCAGGTGGCGGGCATTTTCCCCAGGAATTGGCGTTTCATCAACCTGTGGAGCCGCGGTGATAAAGGGCATGCCGAGCTTTTCAAGAAGTTCTCGACGGTAGGGTGAAGTTGAAGCCAGAACAATTTGCGTCATATTTTTTTCATTAATGATAGCGATTCGGGTAAAGGCATTTTAAACTGTGCAACCGCAATGTGTGCGAATAAATGGCTTACCCTTTATCCTTCAGATTGCAGGTGCGTTGGCTGCATTTTTTCTCCCCAGTCACATAGTGTTCTATGTTCCCTGAGGGTTACAAATTTCAGCTTTCCTGGAATCAGAAATTTATTCGGGTAGAAAAGGCACTGTTTACAGGCCTTTTTCTTTGACTCTATGACGTTACAAAGTTAATATGCGCGCCCTATGCAAAAAGTAAAATTACCCCTGACTCTCGATCCGGTTCGTACGGCTCAAAAACGCCTTGATTACCAGGGTGTTTACACCCCTATTCAGGTTGAGCGCGTCGCCGAATTTGTAGTCAGTGTAGACAGTGATGTGGAATGCGATATGTCATTTGCCATCGATAACCAACGCCTCGCGGTTCTTACCGGTGATGCGAAGGTATCGCTAACACTTGCATGTCAGCGTTGCGGAAAGCCATTTGCCCATCAGGTCTACACACAGTATTGTTTTAGCCCGATCGTCAAAGACGAGCAGGCTGAAGCACTCCCGGAAGGATATGAGCCAGTTCAGGTTAACGAATTTGGTGAAATCGATCTTCTGGCGTTGGTTGAAGATGAAATTATCCTCTCCTTGCCAGTCGTTCCGGTGCATGATTCTGAACACTGTGAAGTGTCCGAGGCGGACATGGTATTTGGCAAACTGCCTTCCGAGGCGGAGAAACCAAACCCATTTGCCGTATTAGCCAGTTTAAAGCGTAAGTAATTGAGGAGTAAGGTCCATGGCCGTACAACAGAATAAACCAACCCGTTCCAAACGTGGCATGCGTCGTTCCCATGACGCGCTGACCACAGCTACCCTGTCCGTGGACAAAGTTTCTGGCGAAACTCATCTGCGTCACCACATCACAGCCGACGGTTTCTACCGCGGCCGCAAGGTTATCGTTAAGTAATTGGCGATTCCTTGACACGTCTAACCCTTGCGTTAGATGCCATGGGTGGGGACTTCGGTCCTTCCGTGACAGTGCCTGCAGCTTTGCAGGCACTGGACTCTAACTCTCAGCTAAACCTTCTACTAGTCGGCGATCCCGACGCCATCACGCCATTACTTGCCAAAGCTGATTTTGAAAAACGTTCACGTGCGCAGATAGTGCCTGCGGAATCGGTTATTGCCAGTGATGCAAGGCCTTCGCAAGCGATCCGAAATAGTCGCGGATCCTCAATGCGAGTGGCGCTTGAACTAGTGAAAGAAGGGCGAGCACAAGCATGTGTCAGTGCAGGAAATACGGGTGCACTGATGGGGCTGGCTAAATTATTGCTCAAACCTATTGAAGGGATTGAGCGCCCTGCGTTAATGACGGCTTTGCCGCACCAACAAAAGGGCAAAACGGTTGTGCTGGATCTTGGCGCGAACGTTGATTGTGACAGTAATATGTTGGTGCAGTTCGCGATAATGGGTTCTGTGATGGCTGAAGAAGTTCTCGGCATCAACTCCCCACGAGTCGCTTTGTTGAACATTGGCGAAGAAGAGACCAAAGGTCCCGATAGTATTCGCGATGCTTCAGCGTTATTAAAAACAATGCCTTCTATCAACTATATTGGCTATCTTGAAGCGAATGAATTGTTGACGGGAAAAACCGATGTACTCGTGTGTGACGGCTTTGTCGGTAACGTCACCCTCAAGACAATGGAAGGGGTTGCCAGAATGTTCTTTTCGCTTTTGAAATCTCAAGGTGAAGGGAAAAAAAGGTCGTGGTGGCTAATTATATTAAAGCATTGGTTACAAAAAAGCCTGACAAGGCGATTCAGTCACCTCAACCCCGACCAGTATAATGGCGCCTGTCTGTTAGGATTGCGCGGCACAGTGATTAAGAGTCACGGGGCAGCCA
Source organism: Buttiauxella sp. (assembly GCF_035271705.1). Lineage (GTDB taxonomy): Bacteria > Pseudomonadota > Gammaproteobacteria > Enterobacterales > Enterobacteriaceae > Buttiauxella. The sequence continues at coordinate 27,615 of NZ_DATERI010000138.1, read as the reverse complement.
ATCAGCGAGCGTTTGTTGTCGCTATTGAACAGGCAGTGCAGGCGGTGGCGCGGCAAGTCCCTATGCGGATTGCTGCCCGCCTGAAATCTGTATTACCCAAGAGTGACTGACGTACATGTATACGAAGATTATTGGTACGGGTAGCTATCTGCCCGAACACGTGCGTACCAACGCCGACCTGGAAAAAATGGTGGATACTTCTGACGAGTGGATTGTCACCCGTACAGGTATTCGTGAGCGTCGAATTGCGGCTCCGGATGAAACCGTTGCAACGATGGCTTTTGCTGCGGCTAAGCGCGCCCTTGAAATGGCGGGTGTTGATAAGTCTGAAATTGGGCTGATTATCGTTGCCACCACTTCGTCGACTCATGCTTTCCCAAGTGCTGCCTGCCAGGTGCAGGGTATGTTGGGGATTAAAGGTTGCCCGGCATTTGATGTTGCAGCAGCTTGCGCAGGTTTTACCTACGCTTTAAGCATTGCCGATCAATATGTGAAAAATGGCGCAGTGGATTATGCACTGGTTATCGGAGCCGATGTGCTGGCCCGCACATTAGATCCAGCTGATCGCGGCACAATTGTAATTTTTGGTGATGGTGCAGGTGCTGTGCTTCTCGGTAAAAGCGAAGAACCAGGCATTATTTCAACGCATCTTCACGCTGATGGTAGTTACGGCGAATTGCTGACGCTGCCAAACCAGGACCGTCTGAATCCTGAGAATCCTTCTTACCTGACCATGGCCGGTAACGAAGTGTTCAAAGTGGCAGTGACGGAGCTTGCACACATTGTTGATGAAACCCTTGAGGCGAATAATCTGGATCGTTCAGATCTTGATTGGTTGGTACCGCATCAGGCTAACTTGCGCATTATTAGTGCCACTGCCAAGAAACTCGGTATGTCATTGGATAATGTGGTTGTTACTCTTGATAGGCACGGTAACACCTCTGCGGCCTCTGTACCGGCAGCGCTGGACGAAGCTGTTCGTGATGGTCGAATTCAACGTGGCCAATTGGTATTGCTGGAAGCCTTCGGCGGCGGCTTTACCTGGGGTTCCGCACTGGTTCGTTTTTGATTATTAGGATTTAACCATGACTCAATTTGCTTTTGTTTTTCCTGGGCAAGGCTCGCAAGCTGTAGGGATGTTGGCTGAAATCGCAGCAGCGAATCCTGTTGTTGAAGCAACTTTCCGCGAAGCTTCTGATGCACTGGGCTATGATCTGTGGGCATTGACCCAACAAGGGCCTGCTGAAGAACTGAACAAAACCTGGCAGACACAGCCTGCTTTGCTGACAGCTTCTGTGGCATTATGGCGCGTTTGGCAGCAGCAAGGCGGCAAAACCCCTGTGATGTTGGCGGGTCATAGTCTGGGTGAATATTCTGCTCTGGTTTGCGCAGACGTGATTGATTTCGCTGACGCCGTGCGTCTGGTTGAATTACGCGGCAAATTGATGCAGGAAGCGGTTCCTGCTGGCACGGGTGCAATGTATGCCATCATCGGTCTTGATGATGCATCGATTGCCAAAGCCTGTGAAGAAGCAGCTCTTGGCGAAGTGGTGTCTCCGGTGAACTATAATTCACCAGGCCAGGTCGTTATCGCGGGTAACAAAGATGCCGTTGAGCGTGCAGGTGCTGCTTGTAAAGCCGCCGGTGCAAAACGTGCTCTGCCATTGCCAGTAAGCGTGCCTTCACACTGTGCATTGATGAAACCCGCGGCAGATAAACTTGCCGAAGCGCTGGAAAATATCACGTTCAATGTGCCTTCTGTTCCTGTTGTGAACAATGTGGATGTGAAATGTGAGACCTCGCCAGAAGCCATTCGTAGCGCTCTGGTACGTCAGCTATACAGCCCGGTACAATGGACCAAATCAGTTGAATTTATGGCAGCACAGGGTGTGACCCAGTTGCTGGAAGTAGGGCCTGGTAAAGTATTGACTGGCCTGACAAAGCGTATTGTTGACACACTGACTGCATCGGCGATTAACGAGCCGGTAGCACTTTCAGCGGCGCTCGAGCAATAAAACGAGGAAAACCATGAGTTTTGAAGGAAAAATTGCGCTGGTAACCGGTGCAAGCCGCGGTATTGGCCGCGCAATCGCGGAAACCCTAGTGGCCCGTGGTGCGAAAGTTATCGGTACTGCGACCAGCGAAAGCGGTGCGCAGGCGATCAGTGATTATCTGGGCGATAACGGCAAAGGCTATATGCTGAATGTGACCGACCCAGCTTCTATCGACGCTGTTTTAGGAAATATTCGCGCAGAATTTGGCGAAGTTGATATTCTGGTCAATAATGCCGGTATCACTCGTGATAATCTGTTAATGCGTATGAAAGATGACGAATGGAACGATATCATCGAAACCAATCTGTCATCAGTTTTCCGTCTGTCAAAAGCGGTAATGCGCGCTATGATGAAAAAGCGTCATGGTCGTATTATCACTATTGGTTCCGTGGTTGGTACCATGGGAAATGCTGGTCAGGCAAACTACGCTGCGGCGAAAGCGGGTCTGATTGGTTTCAGTAAATCACTGGCACGCGAAGTTGCGTCACGTGGTATTACTGTAAACGTTGTTGCTCCGGGCTTTATTGAAACGGACATGACGCGTGCGCTTTCTGATGAACAGCGTGCGGGTATACTGGCGGAAGTTCCAGCGGGTCGTTTAGGCGACGCAAAAGAAATCGCCAGTGCTGTTGCATTTTTAGCCTCTGACGAGGCGGGTTACATCTCTGGTGAGACCCTGCACGTCAATGGCGGAATGTATATGGTTTAACCACGATATAAAACTATTTGCGTTATTTGGGCGAATGCCCGCAAAATAGCGTAAAATCGTGGTATGACCTGCCGGGATTTAGTTGCATCTTTTTCAACATTTTATACACTACGAAAACCATCGCGAAAGCGAGTTTTGATAGGAAATTTAAGAGTATGAGCACTATCGAAGAACGCGTTAAGAAAATTATCGGCGAACAATTGGGCGTTAAGCAGGAAGAAGTTATCAACTCCGCTTCCTTCGTAGAGGACCTGGGCGCTGATTCTCTTGACACCGTTGAGCTGGTAATGGCTCTGGAAGAAGAGTTTGATACTGAGATTCCGGACGAAGAAGCTGAGAAAATCACCACTGTTCAGGCTGCCATTGATTACATCAACGGTCACCAGGCGTAAGTGAACATCTCCAGGCGGTCATTCGACCGCCTGAGTTTTATCTAATTGTCCCACAAGTTTTATTTTTTTCCCTCCCTGGAGGACAAACGTGTCTAAGCGTCGTGTAGTTGTGACCGGACTGGGCATGTTGTCTCCTGTCGGCAATACCGTAGAGTCTAGCTGGAAAGCTCTCCTTGCCGGTCAGAGTGGCATCAGCCTAATCGACCATTTCGATACTACCGCCTACGCAACGAAATTTGCTGGCTTAGTAAAGGATTTTAACTGTGACGACATCATTTCGCGCAAAGAACAGCGCAAAATGGATGCCTTCATTCAATATGGAATTGTTGCTGGCCACCAGGCCATGCTGGATTCGGGTCTGGAAGTAACAGAAGAGAATGCAATCCGTATCGGTGCTGCAATTGGCTCTGGTATCGGTGGTCTGGGTCTTATCGAAGAGAACCACTCCTCGTTGGTCAACGGTGGTCCACGTAAGATCAGCCCATTCTTTGTACCGTCCACAATTGTGAATATGGTGGCAGGTCACCTGACCATTATGTTCGGCCTTCGTGGTCCAAGCATTTCCATTGCTACAGCGTGTACTTCTGGTGTGCATAATATTGGTCAGGCAGCGCGTATTATCGCTTACGGTGATGCAGACGCTATGCTGGCAGGTGGTGCAGAGAAAGCCAGTACTCCGCTGGGCGTGGGTGGCTTTGGTGCTGCGCGTGCGCTTTCTACCCGCAATGAAAACCCACAAGCGGCAAGCCGTCCGTGGGACAAAGACCGTGATGGTTTTGTGCTGGGTGATGGTGCGGGCATGATGGTACTCGAAGAGTACGAACATGCTAAAAAACGTGGTGCGAAAATCTATGCAGAAGTCGTTGGTTTCGGTATGAGCAGCGATGCATATCACATGACTTCTCCACCGGAAACCGGGGCAGGTGCTGCACTGGCGATGGAAAATGCTTTGCGTGATGCAGGTATTACTCCAGGTATGGTGGGTTATGTCAATGCGCATGGCACCTCAACACCAGCGGGTGATAAAGCCGAAACACAAGCGGTTAAGACTATTTTTGGTGAAGATGCTTACCGTGTTCTGGTGAGTTCAACCAAATCTATGACCGGTCACCTGTTAGGTGCTGCTGGGGCTGTAGAGTCTATCTACTCCGTCCTCGCATTGCGCGATCAGGCGATTCCACCAACAATCAACCTTGATAATCCTGACGAAGGCTGTGATCTGGACTTTGTTCCTCATGTTGCGCGCCAGGTGAAAGGCATGGAATACACGTTGTGTAACTCATTCGGATTTGGTGGTACAAACGGCTCATTGATCTTTAAAAAGGTCTAAGTCGTTACTTATAAAGGGCTCGCTTGCGGGCCCTTTATACATCTGAAATTTCCCCCTCTTGCTGCAAACCCTTCGCACTGGCATTCTAAACCCTAAATAATTCGAGTTGCATCGCGGCGGCAAGTGAACGAGTCCCGATGAGCTTAGTACACTAAGTGATTCGTGTGAGTGAGCGCTGCCAACAAAGTAGCAACGTGAAGTATGAAGGGTAGACTCACAGAACATTGAGGAATTGTTATGTATTTAATCAATGGTGAGTTAGCGGAAAATCTACCGGCGAACGATCGCGCCGTGCAGTTTGGTGATGGCTGCTTCACCACAGCGCGGGTGTGTAATGGTAGTATTCGTTTTTTAGAACAACACCTCGGTCGTTTACAGCAAGCCTGCGATAAACTCCTGATTCCTTTTGTCGATTGGTCTTTGCTGGCAAACGAAATGCAGCAAATGGCGGCGGCAGAGCAGCAAGCCGTACTGAAAGTGATGATAACTCGTGGTAGTGGAGGGCGCGGTTATAGCATCGCAAATTGTGTGCAGCCTACCCGCTTACTTTCGATTTCTGCTTATCCTGCTTTTTATCCCCAGTGGCGCGAACAGGGTATCACCCTGGCGCTTAGTCCTGTTCGGATGGGTATAAATCCGCACCTTGCTGGAATTAAACACCTGAATCGACTAGAACAAGTGCTGATTCGTATGCATCTTGACCAGACTCCCGCGCAGGAAGCGCTGGTTCTTGACAGCGATGGGTGGCTTACGGAATGCTGTGCCGCTAATTTATTCTGGCGTAAAGGATCGCAGGTTTTTACGCCGTATATAGATAAATCTGGTGTAAATGGCACCATGCGTCAGCATATTATCGCCTGTCTGGCTGATTCATCGTGGCAGGTGACTGAGGTGCGGGAAAGATTGGACAGCCTGGCTGAGGCTGATGAAGTGCTCATTTGCAATGCATTGATGCCCATTATTCCTGTGAACCAGGTTGAATCCTGGCGATTTACATCTCACGAGCTTTACCAATTTTTAGCACCACTTTGTGAGTAACCGATTACCAATGAAAAAGATGCTACGTTTCTTTCTGCTGTTGTTAGTGGTACTTGGCGTGGCGGCAGGCGTTGGCTTATACAAAGTCCGTCAACTCGCCAACAGCCATCTGACTATCAAGCAAGAAACCATATTTACGCTCAAGCCTGGGACGGGTCGCCTGGCGTTGGGTAAACAGTTGTATGAAGAAAAACTGCTCAATCGTCCACGAGTATTCCAGTGGCTGCTAAAAGTCGAACCTGAACTGGCTCATTTTAAAGCAGGAACTTACCGCTTTACCCCGCAAATGACGGTTCGGGAAATGCTCAAACTGTTAGCCAGTGGTAAAGAAGCTCAATTTCCGATTCGATTTGTCGAAGGGACTCGTTTGAGTGACTGGCTAAAACAACTGCGCGAAGCGCCGTTTATCCAGCACACGCTCAAAGATGATAGCTATGCCATCGTTGCCGAAGCTCTAAAGCTTGAGAATCCTGAATGGGTTGAAGGCTGGTTCTTCCCTGACACCTGGCTGTACACCGCTAATACCACAGATACTGCGCTGTTAAAACGTGCCCATGACCGTATGGTCAAAGCCGTTCAGGCCGCGTGGGATGGCAAAAAAGACGGTCTACCTTACAAAACACCAAACGATTTAGTCACTATGGCCTCGATAATCGAGAAAGAAACCGCCGTGGCGCAAGAGCGTGACCGGGTTTCGTCTGTGTTCATTAATCGTTTACGCATCGGTATGCGTTTACAAACCGACCCGACCGTAATTTACGGAATGGGTGAGGGCTATAATGGTAAGCTGTCGCGCAAAGATCTGGAAACACCAACACCCTATAATACCTATGTGATTAGCGGCATGCCCCCTGGCCCAATTGCTATTCCTGGTGACGCCTCGTTGCAAGCTGCTGCTCACCCGGCAAAAACGCCGTATCTCTATTTTGTCGCAGATGGAAAGGGCGGCCATACATTTAATACCAACCTTGCTGGCCACAATCAGGCTGTGCAGGTGTATCTCAAAGCACTGAAGGACAAGAATGGTCAGTAAATTTATCGTCATCGAAGGGCTCGAAGGAGCAGGGAAAACTAACGCACATAACGTGGTCGTGGCGACCTTAAAAGAGCTGGGGGTGACCGATCTGGTCTTCACTCGTGAACCAGGTGGCACACCTCTTGCGGAAAGATTGCGTGAGTTGACGCTGAACAACAAAGGCATCGGTGATGAAATCGTAACGGATAAAGCTGAAGTGCTGATGTTCTACGCAGCTCGAGTACAGCTTGTTGAAACGGTTATCAAGCCAGCACTGTCACGCGGAGCCTGGGTTATTGGTGACCGCCATGACCTCTCGACGCAAGCCTATCAGGGCGGTGGTCGTTGTATTGACCAGCAATTGCTGATGGCACTGCGTAATACTGTGCTGGGTGATTTTTATCCTGATCTGACCATTTATCTTGATGTTACACCGGAAATCGGCCTCACACGTGCACGTGCCCGTGGTGAACTCGACAGAATCGAACAGGAGTCCATCGACTTCTTTAATCGCACTCGCGCCCGTTATCTGGAACTCGCTGCAAGTGACAGCCGCATCCGTACCATTGACGCGACACAAACGCTGGATGAGGTTTCGCAAGATGTGCGGAATGCCGTGCTTGAGTGGGCTAAGGGGTTGGTGTAATGAAATGGTATCCATGGTTACGCGCGCCCTTTGAGCAAATCCTCAGCCAATATCAGGCTGGGCGCGGGCACCATGCTCTGCTGCTTCATTCGTTATCCGGCATGGGCGATGACGCATTAATCTACGCCCTCACTCGTTGGTTGATGTGTCAGCAACCACAAGGTACCAAAAGCTGCGGCCAATGCCGCAGTTGCCAGTTGATGCAGGCTGGAACCCATCCGGACAGTTACGTGGTTGCTCCGGAAAAGGGGAAATCCAGTCTTGGCATCGATGCTATTCGCGAAATAACCGAAAAACTTTACAGCCACGCCCAACAGGGCGGGGCAAAAGTGGTTTGGCTGGAAGATGCGGGATTGCTAACTGAAGCGGCAGCAAATGCTTTGCTGAAAACCCTCGAAGAACCACCATCGAATACCTGGTTCTTCCTGGGGTGCCGTGAACCGGCGCGTCTACCCGCCACGCTGCGCAGTCGCTGCCTGTACTGGTATTTGACACCACCTGATGAAACTTTTGCGCAGGCTTGGCTTGCGCGGGAAATGTCCCTCAATAGCGAGCAATTGCGCGCGGCACTGCGTTTGAGTTCAGGCGCTCCTGCGGGTGCTCTGGCGTTGTTGCAACCTGAGCAATGGAAACACCGCCAGGCACTGTGCGAAAAACTCAACGACGCCTGTGCGACAAAGAACATGCTGGCGTTACTACCCGCACTGAACAGTGATGATGCGGCCGTTCGCGTCCACTGGTTATGCTCCCTGTTGGTGGATGCATTAAAATGGCAGCAAGGCGCAACGCTTTGGCTGACTAATGATGATCAACAAGCATTAGTCGCAAATCTTGCCAACAACGCGACACCGGCGATACTACAATCGATTGTGCATAATTGGTTTATCTGCCGTGAAACGTTACTCAGCGTTGTGGGTGTGAACCGTGAATTACTACTGACTGAACAATTGCTCACCTGGGAGCGCTTAATGCGACCTGGTGCAGTCCTTCCTACCTTCCATCTTTAAGAGTATCTGTATGTTCCTGGTTGACTCACATTGCCATCTTGATGGCCTCGATTATCAATCCCTGCATAAAAGTGTTGATGATGTTCTGGAAAAAGCTGCGGCACGCGATGTGAAGTTCTGCCTCGCGGTTGCCACCACCCTCAACGGTTATCGCAATATGCGCCAACTGGTTGGTGAACGTCAGAATGTCGCTTATTCGTGTGGAGTGCACCCCCTGAATCAGGACGAAGAATATGATGTAGAGGAACTTCGTCGCCTGGCTGCCGATTCTGGCGTTGTGGCGTTAGGGGAAACAGGGCTGGATTACTTCTATACCCCTGAAACCAAACCACGCCAGCAGGAATCTTTCCGTCACCACATTCAGATTGGTCGTGAATTTAACAAACCGGTGATTGTTCACACACGAGATGCGCGCGCCGATACGCTGTCGATTCTGCACGAAGAGAAAGTGACAGACTGTGGTGGAGTACTACACTGTTTTACAGAAGACCGAGAAACTGCTGGAAAATTGCTCGATATGGGCTTTTACATCTCTTTCTCCGGCATTGTGACCTTCCGCAATGCTGACCAAATCAGGGAGGCGGCGCGTTATGTGCCACTGGATCGCATACTGGTGGAAACTGATTCACCCTACCTTGCGCCAGTGCCACACCGTGGTAAGGAAAACCAACCTGCAATGACGCGCGATGTGGCGGAATATATGGCGGTACTGAAAGGTGTTTCACTTGAGGAATTGGCCGTTGTGACGACAAAAAACTTCGCCACTCTGTTCCATATCCCTGCCTCCCGCTTGCAATCCGCCTGATAAATCTAACTTATTTTAAAGCTCGTAATTAATAAGCGAAGCGAGTAAAGTGCACCGCCACAAAAAGGGTGGTGCAGACCACTTTTGTAACGTTTAGAAACGTGTTTTGTAAATTAACGCAAGTTTTTATGATGGGTTTTAGAGAAACGTGATAGCCGTCAAACAAAACTTTGTCGATTTATTTTACTCTGCGTAATAAATCAAAGGGCACTTAAGATGCCTGTATATGGACTGGATCTCCCCCTGGTCCGATGCGCATAACGCGTAAAAAAGCACAAATACTCAGGAGCACTCTCAATATGTTTAAGAATGCATTTGCTAACCTGCAAAAGGTGGGTAAATCTCTGATGCTGCCAGTTTCCGTACTCCCAATCGCAGGTATCCTGCTGGGCGTCGGTTCTGCTAACTTCAGCTGGCTGCCAGCAGTGGTTTCTCATGTTATGGCGGAAGCAGGCGGTTCAGTCTTCGCCAATATGCCGCTTATTTTTGCTATCGGTGTTGCATTAGGCTTCACGAATAACGATGGCGTTTCTGCATTAGCCTCTGTGGTTGCATACGGCATCATGGTTAAGACCATGGCAGTTGTTGCACCATTGGTTCTGCATTTACCAGCTGAAGAGATCGCAGCAAAACACCTGGCTGATACCGGTGTTCTGGGCGGTATCATCTCTGGTGCAATTGCAGCCTACATGTTTAACCGTTTCTACCGCATCAAGCTGCCAGAATACCTGGGCTTCTTCGCGGGTAAACGTTTCGTACCGATCATTTCTGGTCTGGCTGCGATCTTCATGGGCATTGTGCTGTCTTTCGTCTGGCCTCCAATCGGTACGGCTATTCAGACCTTCTCTCAGTGGGCTGCTTACCAGAACCCGGTTGTGGCATTTGGCATCTACGGTTTCGTAGAGCGTTGCCTGGTACCATTTGGTCTGCACCATATCTGGAACGTTCCATTCCAGATGCAAATTGGTGAATACACCAACGCAGCAGGTCAAGTATTCCACGGCGATATCCCACGTTACATGGCAGGTGACCCAACTGCGGGCAAACTGTCTGGTGGCTTCCTGTTCAAAATGTACGGTCTGCCAGCTGCTGCTGTTGCAATCTGGCACTCAGCTAAACCTGAGAACCGTGCAAAAGTCGGCGGTATCATGGTCTCCGCTGCACTGACCTCGTTCCTGACCGGTATTACCGAGCCGATCGAGTTCTCCTTCATGTTCGTTGCTCCAATCCTGTACGTTATCCACGCGATTCTGGCAGGCCTGGCGTTCCCAATCTGTATCCTTCTGGGTATGCGTGACGGTACTTCCTTCTCTCACGGTCTGATTGACTTCATCGTACTGAGTGGAAACAGCAGCAAACTGTGGCTGTTCCCAGTGGTTGGCCTGTGCTACGCGGCGATTTACTACACCGTGTTCCGTGTGCTGATTAAAGCTCTTGACCTGAAAACCCCAGGTCGTGAAGAAGAAACTGTTGAAACCACGACGACTTCTAAAAGCGAAATGGCACCCGCTCTGGTTAGCGCATTTGGCGGTAAAGAAAACATCACTAACCTGGACGCATGTATTACCCGTCTGCGTGTTAGCGTGGCCGACATCTCTAAAGTCGACCAGGCTGGCCTGAAGAAATTGGGTGCGGCAGGTGTAGTAGTAGCTGGTTCAGGTGTTCAGGCAATCTTCGGTACTAAATCCGATAACCTGAAAACTGAAATGGATGAATGGATCCGTAACAGCTAATAAGACGTTGGGGAGACTGAGGGAGGCCATTGGCCTCCCTTTTTTATAGCCTAAATTCTTCAAGTTGCCTCTTTGTTGGCTTCGTTCTCTCGCCCGAATCACTTACTAATGTAAGCTCATCGGGACTCGTTCTCTTGCCGCCGCGATGCAACATGAATTATTTAGACTATTAATATGAAAACAGAAAGCTAGAAGGGCGGATAAGCTTGTGTCATCCGCCATTGAGGACGTTAGAAAGCGTAATTGGCACTAACAGAATAGTTACGTGGTGCACCATACACGATGGAGCGGCTTTCGATATTGGTGTCGTAGGTTTCATCGAACAGGTTGTCGATGTTCGCCTGCACGGAGAAGGCTTGCGTGACCTGATAACGGGCAAACAAATCAACCAGAGCAAAGCTGCCTTGTTCCGCACGGAATGTACCACCTGGGACCGGAACGTCTGACCAGACATGGTCTTGCCAGTTCACACCACCACCCACAGTCAATGCACGCAGTGTCGGAATGCGATAGCTGGTGAACAGTTTTGCAGAGGTACGCGGTAGATTCGGGTTAACCGCATTGCCGTCGCTGTCTTCAGCCACATAGCGGGTTGCACCAAACGTCATCTGCCAGTCATCGGTCAGCGCGCCGTTAATCTCAAATTCAACACCTTTGCTCACGGTGCCATCGGCTTCACGATAGGCGGTTTCGCCATTGCTACCAGGGATAACGGCGCCGGTTGATTGCGCGAGGTTATCTTGCTCAATACGGAACACGGCCAGAGAGCTGGTCAGACGGCTGTTCATCCAGTCTGATTTCACGCCCGCTTCATAGTTGTTACCCGTTATTGGGGTGAGATAATTTCCTTGCACATCACGCTGGGTTTGCGGATTAAAGACCGAGGTGTAACTTGCATAAGTTGACCAATCTTCATTGATATCAAATACCACGCCTGCATAAGGGGAGGTGTTATTTTTCTCAAGATTTTGCGTCAGGGTGTGCAGGTTGTATTTGGTATAACGCGCACCGACTATCATGTGCAGCGGGTCGGCGAGGGTAATGCGCGTTGCCATATAGGCAGACTTCTGATGAACAGTATCTTGCTGAGCGAGGCTCAGTGGCGACCAATTAGTTTCCGGGAAATCACCGTCGTAGTCATTGAAATTACCTAACTGTGTATCGCTGACGTTTTCCCAGGAGCTGTAATAAGTATTTTTTTGCTTGGTATAGTTGGTTCCAATCATTAACTCATGCTGGCGACCAAACAGTTCATAAGAACCATTGGCGAAGGTATCCAGTGCGTCGACCTTGCGTTTGCCTGTGTTATAACCCGTACCACCCACGAACGGATAAAACGCGCCGTAAGGGCTGACCATCAAGCCAGTGGATTTATCCACCAACCCGTCCAGGTACATCTGTTTGCTCTCGAGATCCATTTCGGTGTGCGTACCGTTGACGGTAAGCTGCCAGTCATTACCCAATTTTTGCTTCAGCGTGAAGAAAGTGCGCTGGGATTCTTTATCGTTGTAGGCCCACTCAGGTGCAGTGCTGTAGCTGCGGTCTGGATTTGTTTTGCTGCCATCGGTATACCAACGCGGGATCCCGCCCCAGGTCGGGTTGTTGACATTGGTTTCCTGATAGTCATAACCAACCGAGAAGCTGGTGGCCTCGGTCAAATCAGCATCTAAAACACCATAGAAAAATTTCTTCTTCTGATTGTAGCGATCAATCCAACTGTCGTTGTCCTGATAACCCGCCACCATGCGACCACGAATATTACCGTTATCAGTTAATGGTGTAGACATATCAGCGACATAGCGCTGCTTGTTCCAACTGCCGTACTCGGCAGAAACCTCGGTTTCAAATTCACGACTGTCGGCGTGTTTGCGCACCATATTCACGGCGGCTGAAGGGTTACCCGTGCCTGTCATCAAGCCACTAGCACCACGCACCACTTCAATTTGCTGGTACATCGCAGTATCGGTCAGTGCATCGCCGAGGTTCCAGCGCGCTTCAAACAGTGTCGGAATGCCATCGACCATATAGTTGTCGATCATAAAACCGCGGGAATAGAACGTGCTGCGGTCGGAGTCGGCAACACTTTCCGTCACGCCTGTAGTGTTCTTCAGCACATCGCCCAGCGATTCCAGTTTCTGATCTTTCATGCGCTGTTCGCTGATGATGCTGACAGATTGGGGAATATCGCGAGGGACCAACAGCATTTTGGTGCCGCTGGTGGTGGTTTTAACACTGTAATCCTGATCTTCAGCATCGCTCGGGTTAGCCACCGAATTTTCGACGACCATCGTTTCTTCAGCGTTTTGCGTCGCTGAGAAAGCGGTAGAAGGCATCAGTGCAAAAGCAATGCAGGAAGCCAGGACTGAAATTGCGCTGACAGGTGTGTGCTGCCCGTCCCTGGTAGAAATGGTTAAAGACATCTCAAAACCCTTAGTCATTGATTGGAAGTTTTTTGCCTCAGCACCAAAGCAGTCCGGTTACTGAGTACATTTGTGGTTTTAGTTTGACATAAGTCATACGAATGAAAATGCAAATGAGAAATATACGCATTCAGATGAATGATGTAAACAATTGTGACGATTGAAATGAAATGTCGTTTTTATTTACGCAAATGGCCGGAGATTTATTAAGCGCAGGCGGGAATGCTAACAGGCATCATATAAAGAAATAATGGGTTAAGGTTGAAAGAAGATGAGTAACTCGCTCATACTCTTACGTTAACCCCGTCATACTGCGATTAAAAACGGTTGGGCATAGTCGTCCTGTACTGAACAGACATCATTTGATTGGGCAAAGTAGCCAGCAATTCATGAATAAAGGTAACGTCATGGTCGAAGAAACCATTTTCAGTAAAATTATCCGCCGCGAAATCCCAGCTGATATCGTTTATCAAGATGAGTTAGTCACTGCATTCCGTGACATATCGCCACAGGCTCCGACCCATATCCTTATCATTCCTAATATCCTGATCCCGACGGTTAACCACGTGACGGCTGAACATGAACAGGCATTAGGTCGCATGATTACCGTAGCCGCAAAAATTGCTGAACAAGAAGGGATTGCAGAAGACGGCTATCGTCTGATCATGAACTGCAATCGCCACGGTGGGCAGGAGGTTTACCATATCCACATGCACCTGCTGGGTGGACGTGTGCTTGGGCCGATGCTGGCCCATAAAGGATAAGTTGATGAAAATTAACCCGCTGTTATTGCTACTGGCCATTATTTTTGTGGTGGGATGCAGATCCAAACCCGCGATTCCCGTCAATGATGGGCAAACGCTGGTGATGGAAACGTCAGTACTTGCGGCGGGGATCAGTGCTGAAAAACCAGATATTTCAACTGATAACGGTGCCACTGTTTCGCGTAGCCAGCTGTATAATGAACAGTCTAAACCGGTCATCATCAGCTATCGTTTTTATTGGTATGACGCAAAAGGGCTAGAGATTCATCCTCTCGAGCAGGCGCGTACGGTGACCATACCTGCAAAATCTAGCGTTTCGGTGTCATCAATAGCCAGTTATCCAGACGCACGAAAAGTTCGTCTTTCTCTCTCTTTATAAGGGGTGAATTTTGATTAAGGGAATCCATCGTTACCTGGTAATTATCGCAGCGGCGATGATTTTGACCGGGTGTATTAATCGTGGTGAAGCACCTGCACCTGTGGAAGAAGTGAAGCCTGTTCCGCAGAAGCCTGTAGAACCGAAACCGACCGTTCCAACGGTACCGACTGTTCCCACTCAGCCAGGCCCAATTGAAGAGCCACAACCCACGATTCCTGCGACTCCTAAGGTTCGTAGCTACGACTGGGGCAGTGCCATGCAGCCGATGGTCGGCAAAATGTTACAAGCCGATGGCGTAACCGCAGGCGGCGTTCTGCTGGTGGACAGTGTTAACAATCAAACCAATGGCACGTTGCAAACCAGTAAAGCGACAGAAGCGTTGCACGGTGCGTTGGCCAATAACAGCAAATTTACCCTCGTTTCTGCACAACAGCTGTCACTGGCAAAACAGCAACTGGGATTATCGCCACAAGATAGCCTGGGCTCTCGTAGCAAAGCGATAGGTATTGCGCGTAACGTTGGGGCGCAATATGTGCTGTATAGCAATGCCAGTGGCAATGTGAACACACCGACGCTGAAAATGCAGTTGATGCTGGTACAGACTGGCGAAATTATTTGGTCAGGAAGTAGTGCTGTACAACAAACCCAATAATTCAACACTGCAAAGTGTGATTGAAAAATATCTTCCGGCGGCTCAGGCCGCCGGTTGCTTTTCCCCGCTTGAAGGATTGAGTGGTGGGAGTGTGCATTTCACGCTTGGAACGCGGGAATATGTGGCGCGACAACAGCTTGAGAATCCGATGCCGGGAGTGTCTCTCACGCGACAATACCGCGCATTAACGCGAATTTCTCAGGGAATTGGGTCGCGTCCTGTTTGCAGAGCCGACGGTTGGTTAATTGTCGAATGGTTGAGTGGGGAAGTAAAATCAGAGCTGCCCTCACTGCATTCGCTGACTTCCTTGCTGTATGATTTACATCATCAACCTTGCTTCGGCTGGCGAATCAATCTGTTGTCTGTACTTGAACACTATTGGCAAATGGCAGCAAGCGAGCGAAGACGTTTGGTGTGGCTGCGGCTGCTTAAAAAGATGAAACAGCAGGGCGAGCCGAAACCACTGCGTCTTGCTGCTCTGCATATGGACATTCATGCCGGTAATCTGGTGCATCAGGCGCAAAGTATCAAACTCATCGACTGGGAATATGCCGGTGATGGGGACGTAGCGCTGGAGCTTGCGGCCATTGTTACGGCCAATAATATTGAAAGCGAACCGTTGATTCGTGCGTATGCGCAATTGAGCCATATTCAGGTGGACGAATTAAGGCAACAGGTCAGACGCTGGCAGCCCTGGGTTATCCTGCTGATGGCATCATGGTATGAATGTCGTTGGCAACAAACACAAGACAGAACATTTTTAGCTCTTGCAGACGAGGCGTGGTGCCGTCTGCAAGCGAATGATTAATTAAGAGAGGTAGATGTGGGCCCGGTAATGTTGGATGTGGCAAGCTTTGAGCTGGATGCCGAAGAGCGCGAAATTCTCAAGCACCCACTAGTCGGTGGGCTGATTCTTTTTACCCGCAACTATCATGATCCTGAGCAGCTGCGTGAACTGGTGCGTCAAATTCGCGAGGCTTCTCGTCACCGTCTGGTGGTTGCTGTTGACCAGGAAGGCGGTCGCGTTCAACGTTTTCGTGAAGGGTTTACCCCTCTGCCTGCAGCACAATCTTTTGCCGCGCTACACGGTCTGGAGCAGGGCGGCAAACTGGCCCAGGAAGCGGGTTGGTTGATGGCTAGCGAAATGATTGCCATGGATATCGACATCAGCTTTGCGCCAGTGCTGGATATCGGCCATATCAGTGCCGCCATTGGTGAGCGTTCTTACCATGAAGATCCGCGTAAAGCGCTGGCGATGGCGTCCAGTTTTATTGACGGAATGCACGCCGCTGGGATGAAAACCACCGGTAAACACTTCCCGGGGCATGGCGCGGTAACAGCCGATTCACATAAAGAAACCCCTCGCGACCCGCGTGAAGAAGCGCTTATCCGCGAACACGACATGCAGATTTTCCGTAGCCTAATTACTGATAACAAACTCGATGCAATTATGCCGGCGCACGTCATTTATACCGACGTAGACCCACTTCCTGCGAGTGGTTCCCCGCATTGGCTGAAAACGGTTTTGCGTGGCGAACTCGGCTTTAATGGCGTTATCTTCTCTGATGATTTATCGATGGAAGGTGCTGCGATTATGGGCAGTTATGCCGAGCGTGGACAGGCGTCGCTGGATGCAGGTTGCGATATGATCCTGGTCTGCAATAATCGTAATGGCGCGGTTAGCGTGTTAGATAACCTGTCTCCGGTCAAAGCAGAGCGTGTTACGGGTTTGTATCATAAAGGTTCATTTACCCGCCAGGAACTGATGTCGTCAGCGCGCTGGAAGGCAGCAAACCAGCAACTTGAGGCGCTGCATGAGCAGTGGCAAGCCCACAAGGCGGGTCTTTAATTCATCAGGCCAAACGGCCTGAATTCGTGTGGTGAGGATGCAATGATTATCTATTTACACGGTTTCGACTCTAATAGTCCTGGTAACCATGAAAAGGTGCTGCAACTCCAGTTTATCGATCCGGATGTCCGGCTTATCAGTTACAGCACACGGCATCCGAAGCACGATATGCAGCATCTACTCAAAGAAGTCGATAAGATGCTGCAACTGAGTGACGATGAACGGCCACTGATTTGCGGCGTTGGGCTCGGTGGCTTCTGGGCAGAACGTATTGGTTTTTTGTGTGATATTCGCCAGGTCATTTTTAACCCGAATTTGTTCCCAGAAGAGAACATGGAAGGGAAAATCGACCGTCCTGAGGAATACACCGATATTGCGACCAAGTGTGTGCAAAATTTCCGCGAGAAAAACCGTGACCGTTGCCTGGCAATTTTATCTCGAAATGACGAAGCGCTGGATAACGTGCGTGCCGCAGAAATGCTGCATCATTACTATGAGATTGTGTGGGATCAGGATCAGCCCCATAAATTCAAAAATATCTCACATCATTTGCAGCGGATTAAAGCTTTCAAAACCCTGGGCTAAACTCGAATTATTTAGGGTATTAAAATTGTAAATTGAAAGGGTCAGCCATGTGCTGGCCCTTTTTGTTTATCTTTTAGGCGGAAAACTTTGATGCATATCAATTTTGGTATGACCAATACACCATCCATGTTATTCTTTGGTCACATTGATGAGTTTGTTTGGCTAACTTGTTGTTAATTAAATGCTATTTACATAACCTTTAATTAACAATTGGTTAATATTTTAAGGGGGTCACTTTGACTACGCCATTAAGTAAGATTGTCATTGTCGGTGGTGGTGCTGGCGGACTTGAACTGGCCACTCAGTTAGGGAAAAAACTGGGTCGCGGTAAAAAAGCAAAAGTTACGCTTATTGATCGTAACCACAGCCATTTATGGAAGCCGTTGTTGCACGAAGTCGCAACCGGTTCACTGGACGAAGGTGTGGATGCGCTGAGCTATCTTGCACATGCACGTAATCATCACTTCCAGTTCCAGCTCGGCTCCGTGGTCGACATTAACCGTGAAAGCAAAACCCTTACGCTGGCAGAACTGCGTGATGATAAGGGGGAACTGCTGGTCCCTGAGCGTAAAATTCCTTATGACACTCTGGTGATGGCGCTGGGCAGTACTTCCAACGACTTCAATACCCCAGGCGTTAAAGATAATTGTATCTTCCTGGATAACCCGCATCAGGCACGTCGATTCCATTCCGAAATGCTGAATCTGTTCCTCAAGTATTCTGCAAACCTGGGTGCGAGCGGCAAAGTTAACATCGCCATCGTGGGCGGCGGGGCGACGGGTGTTGAGCTGTCTGCTGAGTTGCACAACGCGGTGAAACAACTCCATAGCTACGGTTATAAAGGCCTGACTAACGAAGCGTTAAACGTCACGTTGGTCGAGGCAGGTGAACGAATTCTACCTGCACTGCCACCACGTATTTCTGCTGCGGCGCACAGTGAATTAACCAAATTGGGCGTGCGTGTTCTGACGCAAACCATGGTGACGTCTGCTGACGCTGGTGGCCTGAACACCAAAGACGGTGAATACATTGCCGCAGACCTGATGGTTTGGGCGGCAGGGATTAAAGCTCCAGACTTCATGAAAGATATCGGTGGCCTTGAAACTAACCGTATCAATCAACTGGTGACAGAACCCACGCTGCAAACCACGCGTGATGCTGATATCTACGCGATTGGTGACTGTGCTTCATGTGCACGCCCTGAAGGTGGGTTTGTGCCGCCGCGTGCGCAAGCCGCGCACCAGATGGCATCCCTGGTGCTGAGCAATATTCTCGCGAAGATGAACAATAAGCCGCTGAAAGCCTATATCTATAAAGATCACGGTTCGCTAGTGTCGCTGTCCAAATTCTCCACCGTTGGTAGCCTAATGGGTAACCTGATGCGTGGGTCGATGATGGTAGAAGGGCGCATGGCTCGTTTTGTTTATATCTCGCTGTACCGTATGCACCAGGTCGCACTTCACGGTTACTTCAAAACCGGCTTGATGATGCTGGTGGGTAGTATCAACCGCGTGATTCGTCCACGCCTGAAACTACACTAATCGCCTTTTGGTATAAAATTCAAACCCGGTTCTGGCCTAACGCCATTAGTTCAAGAACGAGATATCCGGTGTGACCACCGGGTTTGGCGTCCCTCCGGGAACCAAATCCCGGTGGTTCCCCTCATTCATTGGATTAAGTGAACGGTGTTAGGCTCTGGCCGGGTTTTTGTTGCACGAATGCCGCATAAACTTTTATCAATCCGCTGTTTATGTTTAGGAATTCTCTCAAACACCTGTCTTCTGTGTAGGAATCCCCATTTTTCATCCGTTGTCTCATATGTCATATCCCCTCTCTGGACGCAAACTTGTAAGCAATAGCAAAGTCAGGAGGATGTCCTGTGAATAAATCAATGTTAGCGGGTATAGGCATCGGTGTGGCTGCGGCACTGGGTGTGGCAGCGGTTGCCAGCATGAACGTTTTTGACCGTGGCCCTCAGTTTGCACAGGTGGTGTCAGCGACACCCATTAAGGAAACAGTAAAAACTCCACGCCAGGAGTGCCGAAACGTAGCCGTCACTCATCGTCGCCCCGTTCAGGATGAGAATCGTATTATCGGCTCAGCGCTGGGCGCAGTAGCGGGTGGGGTGATCGGCCATCAGTTTGGGGGTGGACGTGGTAAAGATGTTGCCACCGTAGTGGGCGCGTTGGGCGGTGGTTACGCGGGTAACCAGGTGCAAGGCAATATGCAAGAAAGTGACACTTACACCAGCACACAACAGAAATGTAATACGGTGTACGAAAAATCAGAGAAAATGATCGGTTATGACGTCACTTACCGAATTGGTGATCAGCAGGGGAAAATCCGCATGGATAAAGACCCTGGTACACAAATCCCCCTGGATAATAACGGCCAGTTAGTTTTGAATAAAATCTAACGGTTACCCATCAAAGCCCATCTAAACAGATGGGCTATTTGTTTCTAATGATTACCCCGTAATTGCTGTTGCAATTCCAGTAGTGCGGTCACTTCGGTTAATCGCCGTTGCGTGTACGCTGGGATCGCTTCTGGTGTGCGCAAAAACACTCTTTTCTCGCCAAATACCACATCATTCAAACAGCAATCATACAGCGGCCCGGCAATCAGTTTACGCTCGGTACTGCCAGCCGTTATCCGCTCAACCACTTCATTGACGCCCTCACGATCGATATTGATGATTTGCCCATCATGAAGATAAATGCGCATCCCTTTTTGCCCGCCCGTAGGCCCAGCATATTTGTTGAGATGCAGGGTAAACGGAATATCGCTGATTGTGCCGGTTAACAGTGCTTCACCTTCTGCGGTTGTGAAATCGCCTGCGGCAATTGCATTCCCCAGGCGGTCACGAGCGTAACTGAGTTTTATGTTTAAGCCGTTATTGCCGCCAAGTAGGTGGACGGTTTCGCGCATCATGGCGAGAACATGAGTCCCTGTATCGACAATGACACCGTCAGGATGACGCAACTGCCGGGTATCCGCATCACCAGTGGAGAAGTTCAGCGCGATTGGCTCACCTACGGTATTAAACCCGCTTGGCTCACGTAAAAAACCTTCAATTCGGCTTATTTGATTGATGCTGTGAATATAGTCACAGGCTTGGGTGCGTACCATCCAGTGATCTAACGCCAGAACGCGAGCGGCAATTTGCGGCTCTTTCAGCAAAGATGCGAGTTTCTCAAGTTGCGCAAGTGTTGCGGCAACTGGCTTTTCAACCACAATCGCTGGGACTTCGCTTTGCAGCACTCGCTCAAGTACAGGTAAATGATGAAGCGAGGAAGTGGTTATCAACACCACATCGAGGGGCAATGCCAACAATGCCTCCAGAGAGTCACAGCGATTGATACCGTCAATTTGGCGAGTGGGGTCGGTGTCATAACCATAAAGCTCAAGTGCAGGAGGGGATATGCGGCGTAACGCCGGAAGATAGGCTGTTTCGATGACCGAACCTAAACCGATTAAACCTGCCAACATACTTTGACCTCACCAATTGTGGCGTTAACCATGATGCTACCAACTTTTTAAGTTTAGATTTTCTTCAGTTCAGGCATTAACCGCATCGTGGTGTTAACTATCTGTAAAAGCTCATCATAACTGGCATTTTCACGTGCGCTGACCGACATCCCCTGAATGATACAGCACAGGTATTTAGCCAATTTACGAACGCAGCTACTGGACGGGATCTCACCTTTTTCCTGGCGCTTAGTCAGAAAACGCACCAACGTCTCTTCCTGCATGGATTGGCGTGTTTTTATCACTGCGGCAATATCTTCCGAAGAGGCCGCCAATGCTGATGAAGTACAGATGATAAAACAACCTGTTGGCGTATCTTTCTCAGTATATAACCTGGCAATAAGTGACAAGAAATCTTCCAGCGCTTCTTCAAGCGTCCGTTCTTCGCAGAAAAGACACGCCTCGCGCATTTGCGTAAAGCGCGCCATATAGCGATCCAGAACCGCCCGGAATAATCCCTCTTTATTCGTGAACTCGGCGTACAGCGTTGGGGCCTTCGCACCCGTTGCTTCGACCAAATGCGCCATAGAGGTGGCTTCGTAGCCGTGTTGCCAGAACAAAGCCATGGCCTTGTCGAGTGCTGCTTCCCTGTCAAACACCTTCGGTCGGCCACGGCTTTTTTTAATGCAACTTGTATCGGATGACATGTGCGCCGTTTAACCTTTGTCTGTTTAATGAACGATCATTATAAAAATAATAACACCCGGTAGCTATAGGCTTTTAGGATAAAAATAAATTAATCCTATCTTAATGAAAAATAGTGCTTTTACAAAATAGTTAACGAGCGTTATAAAAATAATTTGACGTGTGATGTAGATCACGTTTATGATTTAGTTATCGATCGTTAAGTAAATGACTTAACGACCTTACAAATCATCAGTTCAAGGTAAATATCATGAAAAACGTCAAAACTGTTATCGCTGCTGTTGTTCTTAGCTCAATCTCTTTTGCAAGTTTTGCGGCTGTTGAAGTCCAAGCCACTCCAGCGGGCCAACAGAAAGTCGGTACTGTGACGGCAACTGCCGGAACTAACCTGAGTTCTCTGGAAGCAGAACTGGCTGAGAAAGCAGAGCAAATGGGGGCAAGTTCATACCGTATTACTTCAGTAACCGGTCCGAATACTTTGCATGGTACTGCTATTATTTATAAATAAGCTTGACCCTAATACTTCAAGTTACAGCGTCAGTGCCTTAGCGCTATCTAAGGCACTGTGGCTGATTAAGCCGCTGCGTTCTGCGCGAGCTGATGCATAAAGTTACGCACCCATTCCATACGGGCTTTGCGGTCGGCGAGATCTTCAATAAATTTCAGTCGAGTTGGCCCATCCAGACGGTAATGCTGTGGTTGTTTTTGCAGCAAGCCAATCAGCCATACCGGATTAACATGGTTCTTCTCGGCAAACTCAATCACGCCACCTTTTTCGTTCCCTTCGATTTTACGCACCCCTAATTTCTGCGCCTGTTGGCGCAACGCGGCAATATCCAGCAGGTTACGTGCGGGATCCGGCAACAAGCCAAAGCGGTCAATCAACTCCACTTTTAGCTCATCGAGTTCATGCCCGGTTTTTGCACTGGCGATGCGTTTATAGAAAGACAGGCGCGTATTAACGTCCGGGATGAAATCATCAGGCAACAGGGCAGGCATGCGCAGTTCGACTTCGGTCTGGCTGCTGGTTAAATCTTCAAGTGACGGCTCACGGCCTTCTTTCAGTGCATCGACCGCGTTTTCCAGTAACTCCATATACAGTGTGAAACCGATGGTTTCCATCGAGCCACTTTGGCCTTCTCCGAGCAATTCACCCGCACCACGAATTTCTAAATCGTGAGTCGCCAGGGCAAAACCTGCACCCAAATCTTCAAGAGAAGCGATAGCCTCGAGGCGCTTTTGTGCGTCGGTGGACATCGCTTTTGGATGTGGCGTCAGCAACCATGCATACGCCTGGTGATGTGAACGCCCAACGCGGCCACGCAACTGGTGCAACTGCGCAAGGCCGAAATGGTCTGCTCGTTCGATAACAATGGTATTCGCGGTTGGAATATCGATACCGGTTTCGATAATCGTGGTACAGACCAGTACGTTGAAACGCTGGTGGTGGAAGTCATTCATCACGCGTTCCAGCTCACGTTCACGCATTTGGCCATGACCAATAGTGATACGCGCTTCAGGCACTAATACCGCGAGGCGGTCTGCCGCTTTCTGAATGTTTTCCACATCGTTGTAAAGATAGTAAACCTGCCCACCACGCAAAACTTCACGCAGAATAGCTTCCCGGACGACCAGTTCATCGTACTGGCGAACGAAGGTTTTCACTGCCAGGCGACGTGCCGGAGGGGTGGCGATAATCGACAAATCGCGCATCCCGCTCATCGCCATATTCAGCGTACGCGGAATAGGTGTTGCGGTTAGCGTCAGGATATCAACGTCAGCACGCATCGCTTTAATCCGCTCTTTATGGCGCACACCAAAGCGATGTTCTTCATCGACAATCAGCAGGCCCAGGTCTTTCATTTTTACATCATTTTGCAGCAATTTATGGGTGCCGATAAGAATATCGACTTTCCCTTCACTCGCTTCTTGCAGGATTTGCGTTTGCTCTTTGGCGGTACGAAAACGCGACAACATTTCGATGCGCACCGGCCAGTTGGCGAAACGGTCACGGAAGTTATCCAGATGCTGTTGAGCGAGCAGGGTGGTCGGCACCAGGACGGCAACTTGTTTGTGGTTTTCCACCGCAAGGAAGGCGGCACGCATGGCCACTTCGGTTTTACCAAAGCCCACGTCACCACACACCAAACGGTCCATTGCCAGGGGTTGGCACATGTCGCTTAATACTGCATTAATAGCCTGAGCCTGGTCCGGTGTCGTTTCAAACGGGAAGGCGTCGCAGAACAGCTGATAGGGTTCGCGGTCATGCTTAAAGGCAAAGCCTTGTTTTGCGGCACGCTGCGCATAAATATCCAGTAATTCCGCCGCCACATCGCGCACTTTTTCGGCGGCTTTCTGGCGTGCACGTGACCATGCATCACTGCCGAGTTTATGCAGCGGCGCATTTTCCTCGGCACCACCCGCGTAGCGGCTGATCAAATGCAGCGAAGAAACCGGCACATAGAGTTTGGCGTCACCGTGATAAGTCAGCATCAGGTATTCACCTTTAATGCCGCCAGCTTCAAGCGTGGTTAATCCGGCGTAACGGCCAACACCATGTTCAAGATGCACAACCGGCTGCCCGGTATGCAGCTCCGCAAGGTTGCGAATCAGGGTATCGGGATTAATGGTACGACGGCTATCCTGACGGCGGCGGCTGACGCGTTCACCCAGCAGATCGCTTTCACAAATCAACGCACGGTTGCGCAGAGTATCGATGAAACCATGCTCGCTGGAACCCTGCATCAAATAGCGGCCATTATCGATGGCCTCATCAAGACGATAGATACGCTTTGGTGCCACTTTGATGCGTGATAACAGTTCGCCCAACGCTTCACGGCGGCCTTCACTTTCTACAGAAAACACCACGGGGCCGGCGAAAGACTCAAGGAATTTACGCAGGTTATCGAGAGGCGCTTTCTGCTGTGCCTGAACTGAAAGGTCGGGCAATGGGTGATAACCCAGATTGGTGAACGCGGCTTTGTCAGCCAGAGATTCGGTTTTGAGCTGGATGCGGGGCCAGGATTTCAGTTCGCTGAACAGTTCGTCCACACGCAGCCACAGGCTTTCTGGTGGCAGCAAAGGCCGCATCGGGTCGACACCGCGATTTTCGAAACGGGCAAAAGTATCCTGCCAGAAACGATCGGCGCTGGTTTCTATATCGCCGGTATTCACCAGCAAAGTATTTTTCGGGAAATAACTAAACAGCGGTGGCAAAGGTTCGCTGAAGAACAGTGGCTGCCAGTATTCAATCCCCGCTGGGAGCATGCCTTTACTGACTTGCTGGTAGATATGTTCCGGCTCACGCTTCACATCAAACTTGTCGCGCCACTGGCTACGGAACAGTTCAATGGCGGTTTTATCGGTCGGGAATTCGTGTGCGGGCAGTAAATTGATGGCATCGACTTCTTCGAGCGTTCGCTGTGTATCCACATCAAACACGCGCAGGCTGTCGATTTCGTCATCGAAGAAATCGATGCGGTAGGGCTGCTCGCTACCCATCGGATACAAATCCAGCAACGCGCCACGGGTGGCAAATTCACCGTGCTCCATCACCTGATCGACGCTGCGATAACCCGCCTGTTCTAGCTCGCTGCGCAGATTATCGCGTGATAATCGCTGGCCCTTTTTCATCACCAGCGCATGGCCGTGCAAAAAATTGTGTGGGCAGACGCGCTGCATCAAGGTATTCACCGGCAAAATCAACACGCCGCGTTGCATGGTCGGCAACTGATACAGCGTCGATAAACGCGATGAGATAATTTCCTGATGCGGCGAGAAACTGTCGTATGGCAGGGTTTCCCAGTCGGCAAGATTCACCACCAGGCTTTCCGTAAACTGAGTAATCTCGTCCTGCAGACGTAACGCATTCTGCATATCTGGAGCGATTAACACCACCGGGCCATTATGGCGCTCTATGATTTCAGCCACTTCGGTTGCACAAGCAGAACCAGTGAGTTCTCCAAGCTGACGCTGATCGCCAGCTTTGACGGGTAAGGAATAGCGGTAATTTTCAGGCATAGAAGGTGTCAGAATCTCTCAGGTTGCATCGAATTTTGCGGGTGCATAACCCCCGACGCGTCAAGAAGTTGCTTATTATTATCCGCGATCGTTTTGTATTAGCAACCCAATCGCGAAGCCATCAGAGATTTGACCATCTGTCGGATGTCACTTAACCCGCATCCGTTGCCGTCACTAATTTTTTCGGCGGTGAGAAGAACATATCACCACACAACGTCTGCGATAATTTCCTGAAACCTAAACCCAGCAAGGTACATATCGCCAGGCTGACAAACGGATACACCAGCAAAATGGCGAGCAGCAGATTATCGGAGAGGTGTCCGGCGTTGATTTGTCCAAGCGCAAATAAGCTCAACGCTTCAATCACGATACGGTGGGTAGTGTAGATCGCGATGGTGTTAGAACCGACAATATTCAGGAAGGCATCGGAGCGGCTTTCTCGCCAGCTATCAAGCAGATAAAACAGCTTCATAATGATGAAAATGGACAGCACTGAAATGACTAGCGGGACGTTCACCCAATATAAAGCCGCTGAAAGCAGGGCAGCGACTGCGCATAACAATGGGCGCTGGCGTGGGGAAAACGCTTTCATCGCGTTGACCAGTTGTGGGCCAAACCAGGCGCCCAGCCCGTAATAACACATATTACGTACCACGCTATTCATGCCCCACCACGGCAGTGGCATAAAGCTAATCACGACGTTCACCGCCAGTAACATCACAATGACCGGGACTTTGTAGCGGCGCAGACTTTTGAATACCAGGAAATAAAGCACCAGAGCGTAGAGATACCAAAGGCTGGTGCTGGCTTTTGCCATGCTGGTGGCAAATTGCAGCAGGTTTTCTGAATAGGCGGCGTTGGATGTCGGGTTACGTACCAGGTCCGGTGCCAGCCACTCATTGATTAACGTAATGCCAAGCCACTGCAACACACCCCACAACAGCAGAACATAAAAGATATTCCATAAGCGTTTATCAATGCAGTCACGCCATTTCACCGCATCGATATAGCGTGTTATCAAAAATCCGGAAATGAAGAAAAACACCGGCATACGGAAAGGGGCCAGATACAGATTCAGGTAAATCCAGCTTTTGGCAATGTACTCAGCCATTCCGCTTTGGGACTGCACCAGGTGCGGGTAAAAAGTGATCACTGAGTGATAGATAACGACAAGGCAGATGCACAATCCCTTGATATGGTTTATCCACAGTTGTTTGTTATTCATGTGAGGGCAATATCTTCTGTTGGCTTGTATTTACCTTCAGAGTGGAAGATTGGCGGCAGTTTTTTTACCTGATTTGTCTGTTTTTGTAAGAAATCGGCACCTTTCAGAAATTCCGCAGGGTCAGCCAGTAACCGATTAGCCAGAGCTTTGACTTCGAAAACAAGATGTTATGAGATTGATTTAATTGGATTTCACATGTTCTGAAATATCAAAAAAACGTTATGTTTCATTTACTTGATACGGCATCACTTATATACTTCACGCCAACTTTGCATCCGCAACTGCAACAAGACGGAATACATGTATCAACCTGTCGCGTTATTTATAGGCCTGCGCTACATGCGTGGGCGAGCAGCTGACCGCTTCGGTCGCTTCGTTTCCTGGCTGTCGACTATCGGCATTACGCTTGGCGTAATGGCGCTGGTGACCGTGCTTTCCGTAATGAACGGATTCGAACGTGAGCTGCAAAACAACATTCTTGGGCTGATGCCACAAGCCATAATCACCTCCCCTGGCGGCTCGATTAACCCAGAAACGCTTCCTGCAAAAGATCTCAAACTCCAGGGCGTCACGCGCATTGCTCCCATCACCACGGGTGATGTGGTGCTGCAAAGCGCACGCAGTGTGGCGGTTGGTGTGATGCTGGGCGTGAACCCGGAAGAAAAAGATCCGCTTTCACCTTTCCTGGTCAATGTGAAGCAGACCGACTTGGTCGCCGGGAAGTACAACATTATTTTGGGTGAGCAACTGGCCGGGCAATTGGGGATTAAGCGTGGCGATAGCATCCGTGTGATGGTGCCGTCCGCCAGCCAGTTTACG
>NZ_DATERI010000137.1:0-8355 GCF_035271705.1 Buttiauxella sp. | reverse complement strand
GATGAGTAACTACCTGCAATCGCAGTTTAACAAGCCAACTGCGGCTGAACAGGATGAGCAAGCTCTTCGTCAACTGAAGCAAAAAACGCACACGCCACAGTCGCGAAGCAAAGACAATGGCCGCGTCGTCGTCGAAGGGGTGGGCAATCTGATGCACCACATTGCACGTTGCTGCCAACCGATTCCCGGCGATGAGATAGTCGGCTTCATTACGCAGGGGCGTGGGATCTCTATCCACCGTGCAGACTGTGACCAGCTTGCAGAACTGCAATCACACGCGCCAGAACGTATTGTTGATGCAGTGTGGGGCGAAAGTTACTCCAGTGGTTATTCGTTGGTGGTGCGAGTGACGGCCAACGACCGCAGCGGTTTGTTGCGCGACATCACCACCATTCTGGCGAATGAAAAGGTCAACGTGTTAGGCGTCGCAAGTCGTAGCGATACTAAGCAGCAGTTGGCGACTATTGATATGAATATCGAAATTTACAACCTGCAGGTGCTGGGCCGCGTGCTGGGCAAACTGAATCAGGTGCCGGATATCATCGACGCGAAGCGATTACACCGTTAGTTGTACCTCACAAAAGGGCGGGAGAAATCCCGCCTTTAATTTTTGTATTTGTAAGGAATGGATATGAGCCAAATCACCCGCCTGCTGAACATCATGAAGCGCCTGCGTGACCCGGAAACAGGCTGCCCGTGGGATAAAGAGCAAACCTTCGCGACCATCGCTCCCTATACCCTGGAAGAGACTTACGAAGTGCTGGATGCCATCAACCGCGAAGATTTTGATGATTTGCGCGGTGAATTGGGCGATTTACTGTTCCAGGTGGTGTTTTATGCACAGATGGCTCAGGAAGAAGGGCGCTTCAATTTCGACGATATCTGCGAGGCAATCAGCGATAAACTTGAACGTCGTCACCCACATATCTTTGCCGATGCGACTGCGGAAAACAGCACCGAAGTGCTGACTCGCTGGGAGCAAATCAAAAGTGATGAACGTGCTGAAAAAGCGCAGCATTCTGCAGTCGATGATATTCCTCATGCTTTACCCGCTTTAATGCGTGCACACAAAATCCAGAAGCGTTGTTCAGCGGTTGGCTTCGATTGGACGACTCTTGGGCCTGTGTTAGACAAAGTTTACGAAGAGATCGACGAAGTGATGTTTGAGGCAAAACAGGCTGTCGTTGATGAAGCAAAACTGGAAGAAGAAATCGGGGATTTATTGTTCGCGACAGTTAATCTCGCACGCCATTTAGGGACCAAAGCCGAGACCGCATTACAAAAAGCCAACCTGAAATTCGAGCGTCGTTTCCGCGAAGTGGAACAGATTATTGCCGCGCAAGGGTTAAAAATGGAGCAAGCGACACTCGATCAGATGGAAAATGCCTGGCAACAAGTTAAAGGCAAGGATTCTGATATCTAACGTGTTTTTTGGCTTAGGCGCACGTTTCGATCATTTTAATTTAACAAGCGATTGATTTACGTCAAAAACATTTATGCCAAACGGGCTATTTTCAGTGCCCTGACAAAGTGCGAGGTCAGGGCTTTGCAGACAGAATGAAAGTTTGTGGCGCCGATACTGTTCGGGTATACTACTTTCCCGTCTTGGTACTCCCATCGTCTTTAAACCTAACTTCTCAGGTTCAGCATGACAACGAACTATATTTTTGTGACCGGCGGGGTCGTTTCCTCTCTGGGTAAAGGCATTGCCGCAGCCTCCCTCGCAGCTATTCTCGAAGCCCGTGGCCTCAACGTATCCATCATGAAACTCGATCCGTACATCAACGTCGATCCGGGTACCATGAGCCCTACTCAACATGGGGAAGTGTTCGTTACAGAAGACGGCGCTGAAACCGACCTGGATTTAGGTCACTACGAGCGTTTCATTCGCAATAAAATGACGCGTCGTAACAACTTCACTACTGGCCGTATCTACTCAGAAGTTCTGCGTAAAGAACGCCGTGGCGACTATCTGGGTGCGACTATCCAGGTTATCCCACACATCACGAACGCTATCAAAGAACGCATCCTTGAAGGTGGCGAAGGCTACGATGTCGTACTGGTAGAAATCGGCGGGACTGTAGGTGATATCGAATCCCTGCCGTTCCTCGAAGCGATTCGTCAGATGGCTGTAGAAGTGGGTCGTGAGCACACCCTGTATATGCACCTGACTCTGGTGCCATACCTGGCTGCTGCCGGTGAAGTGAAAACTAAACCGACTCAACACTCCGTAAAAGAACTGCTTTCCATTGGGATTCAGCCAGATGTGCTGATCTGCCGTTCTGACCGCGTTGTTCCGGCAAACGAACGTGCAAAAATTGCATTGTTCTGTAACGTCCCGGAGAAAGCGGTTATTTCTCTAAAAGATGTCAATTCCATCTATAAAATTCCAGGTCTGTTGAAATCACAGGGTTTGGACGATTATATTTGTAAACGATTCAGCTTGAACGTTCCTGAAGCTAACTTGTCCGAATGGGAACAAGTTATTTACGAAGAATCGAATCCAACAAGCGAAGTTACGATTGGTATGGTCGGCAAGTACATTGAACTGCCAGATGCCTACAAATCTGTGATTGAAGCGCTGAAACACGGTGGTTTGAAAAATCGTCTGACCGTTAACATCAAGCTGATTGACTCGCAGGATGTTGAAACTCGCGGGGCTGAAGAAATGCTTAAGGGATTGGATGCTATCCTTATCCCTGGCGGTTTCGGTTACCGTGGTGTGGAAGGCAAAATTGCCACCGCGCGCTATGCTCGTGAGCAGAACATTCCTTACTTGGGTATTTGCTTAGGTATGCAGGTTGCGCTGATCGAGTTTGCACGAAACGTTGCGGGCATGGCTAACGCCAACTCAACTGAATTTGTGCCAGACTGTAAATACCCGGTGGTTGCCTTAATCACCGAGTGGCGAGATGAAGAAGGTAACGTTGAAGTTCGTACTGAAAAGAGCGACTTAGGCGGTACTATGCGTCTTGGCGGCCAGCAGTGTCAGTTGACCGATGGTAGTCTGGTGCGCCAGATGTACGGTGAACCGACAATCGTTGAGCGTCATCGCCATCGTTATGAAGTCAACAATATGTTGTTGAAGCAAATTGAAGCAGCAGGTCTGCGCGTTGCGGGCCGTTCCGGTGATGACCAACTGGTAGAAATCATCGAAGTACCAAATCATCCGTGGTTTGTTGCTTGCCAGTTCCACCCGGAATTTACTTCGACTCCGCGTGATGGCCACCCACTGTTTGCAGGCTTTGTGAAAGCTGCCGGTGAGTACCAAAAGCGTCAGGTGAAGTAAGCAGAAAGTTAGAATGACAACGCGCGAATGTTTCGCGCGTTGTTTGTCTGGAGTTTTAGTTTAACTTGTACTGAGGAAAATCTAATGTCCAAAATCGTTAAAGTCATCGGTCGTGAAATCATCGACTCCCGTGGTAACCCGACTGTTGAAGCTGAAGTTCATCTGGAAGGCGGTTTCGTAGGTATGGCTGCTGCACCATCAGGTGCTTCAACAGGTTCCCGCGAAGCGCTGGAACTGCGCGATGGCGACAAATCTCGCTTCCTGGGCAAAGGCGTTCTGAAAGCCGTTGCTGCAGTTAACGGCCCGATCGCTGCGGCTGTAATTGGTAAAGATGCGAAAGACCAGGCTAACATCGATAAGATCATGATCGACCTGGACGGTACCGAAAACAAATCCAACTTCGGCGCTAACGCAATCCTGGCTGTTTCTCTTGCTGCTGCTAAAGCTGCTGCTGCCTCTAAAGGCCTGCCGCTGTATGCACACATCGCTGAACTGAACGGCACTCCAGGCAAATTCTCTATGCCACTGCCTATGATGAACATCATCAACGGTGGCGAGCATGCTGATAACAACGTTGATATCCAAGAGTTCATGATTCAACCAGTTGGCGCGAAAAACCTGAAAGAAGCCATCCGTATGGGTTCTGAAGTTTTCCACACCCTGGCTAAAGTTCTGAAATCTAAAGGCATGGGTACTGCTGTTGGTGACGAAGGTGGCTATGCGCCAAACCTGGGTTCCAACGCTGAAGCACTGGTTGTTATCGCTGAAGCGGTTAAAGCTGCAGGTTACGAGCTGGGTAAAGACATTACTCTGGCTATGGACTGTGCTGCTTCTGAATTCTACAAAGACGGTAAATACGTTCTGGCTGGCGAAGGCAACAAAGCTTTCACCTCTGAAGAATTCACTGCATTCCTGGAAGATCTGACTAATAAATACCCAATCGTTTCTATCGAAGACGGTCTGGACGAGTCTGATTGGGATGGCTTCGCACACCAGACTAAAGTTCTGGGCGATAAAATCCAGTTGGTTGGTGACGATCTGTTCGTAACTAACACCCAGATCCTGAAAAGAGGTATCGACAACGGTATCGCTAACTCCATTCTGATCAAATTCAACCAGATCGGTTCTCTGACCGAAACTCTGGCTGCGATCAAAATGGCGAAAGATGCTGGCTACACTGCAGTCATCTCTCACCGTTCAGGCGAAACTGAAGACGCTACCATCGCTGACCTGGCTGTTGGTACTGCTGCAGGCCAGATCAAAACCGGTTCTATGAGCCGTTCTGACCGTGTTGCTAAGTACAACCAGCTGATTCGTATCGAAGAAGCTCTGGCTGCTGCCGGTACTCCAGCTCCGTTCAACGGTCTGAAAGAAGTTAAAGGTCAGTAATTCGTTACTGCTTTAAATTCTTACAAAAAACCCGCTTCGGCGGGTTTTTTTATTTCTATTTTTGTCGGCTCCTGAGCAACTTACGTATCAGCTCAAGCGTAGAGTTTGCAGATACCTCGCCAGTCGACCAGGCTTACGGGGAATTTTCACTCACAGGTCAGGAGACCGACATGAAAGTAGCAGTTGTGAATAAAGACCACTCTGTAGGGATCATTGATAAACCCGTTCGCGCCCTTCAACACGGCGAGGCATTGCTGACGATGGAATGTTGTGGCGTATGCCATACCGATTTACATGTAAAAAATGGAGATTTTGGTGACGTTACAGGCATAACGCTTGGGCATGAAGGCATTGGCGTGGTGAAGACGGTTGGCCCTGGCGTGACGTCCCTGAAAGTGGGCGACCGTGCAAGCGTTGCCTGGTTCTTCCGTGGATGCGGAAACTGCGAATACTGCAATACCGGCAATGAAACCCTGTGCCGCAGCGTGACTAACGCGGGTTATACCGCCGATGGTGGCATGGCTGAGGAGTGCATCGTTGTAGCCGATTACGCGGTAAAAGTCCCTGATGGCCTTGAATCGGCTGCTGCCAGTAGTGTGACTTGTGCTGGTGTCACCACTTACAAAGCGGTGAAAGTCTCGCACATTAAACCGGGTCAGTGGATTGCGATTTACGGCTTAGGCGGCCTTGGCAATCTGGCGTTGCAATATGCTAAAAATGTCTTTAATGCCAAGGTGATTGCCATCGACGTGAATGATGCTCAGCTAGATTTCGCCAAAGAGTGTGGGGCGGATTTGGTCATCAACTCACGTAATGAAGATGCCGCCAAAGTCATCCAGGAAAAAGTGGGTGGCGCACATGCAGCGGTAGTGACTGCTGTGGCGAAAGAGGCATTCAATTCAGCGGTAGACGCTGTTCGTGCAGGGGCACGTATTGTCGCCGTGGGTTTACCATCTGATTCTATGAGCCTGAATATTCCGCGTCTGGTTCTCGATGGCATCGAAGTGGTGGGTTCATTAGTCGGAACGCGCCATGATTTAGCCGAAGCCTTCCAGTTTGCTGCCGAAGGGAAAGTGGTGCCTAAAGTCACCATGCGCCCACTGGAAGATATCAATGCCATTTTCAAAGAAATGGAAGACGGTAAAATCAAAGGCCGCATGGTGATTGATTTTAAAACCAAAAAGTAAGCTTTGTGATTAACTAAGCGTGGTCGGGATATCCCGGCCACTGGCTTTTATAGCGACTGAATCACCCGCTTAAGTAAGCGAATTCTTGGCTCAATGCTGTCCAGTTCCAACCCTCAGCCTGATACCATTGCTGAAAAATTTGGCTTACTTGTGTAACACCATCAATCGTTGCCGTTCCACAGTCGATATTAACGACCTTCTTTAGCTCCTGAAGGTACTTTTTTAATTCCATGGTTTACTTCAGAATCATAATTCGCATCATTAACATGGCACCGAACGCATTCGTTACGCATGATCTCAACCGCCACTTCTGCGATAATTACTCTTTAACCCGTCGCCCTTCAATATGCATGGGGTGTTGGCTGCTCTCGTTCACCCGAATCACTTACTCGTGTAAGCTCATCGGGATTCGCTCGATTGCCGCCTACCTGCATCCTGAAGTCGCTTGGGTATCACACATTTTATCTGAGATGACTATGCAGTACCCGATTAACGAGATGTTCCAGACCCTGCAAGGGGAGGGCTATTTTACTGGTGTGCCCGCCATCTTCATTCGCCTGCAAGGCTGCCCAGTGGGCTGCGCGTGGTGCGATACCAAACACACCTGGGATAAACTCGCAGATCGTGAAGTCTCTCTATTTAGTATTCTCGCCAAAACGAAAGAGAGCGATAAATGGGGTAATGCCAGCGCAGAAGATCTGCTGGCGATATTCCAGCGCCAGGATTATACCGCACGCCATGTGGTTATCACCGGAGGGGAACCGTGCATTCACGATCTCACTCCGCTCACCTCGCTGTTTGAGCACCACGGTTATAGCTGCCAGATTGAAACGAGCGGCACGCACGAGGTGCGTTGCACGGCGGGAACCTGGGTGACGGTTTCCCCGAAAGTGAATATGCGTGGTGGCTACAATGTGCTCTCTCAGGCCCTGGAACGCGCCGATGAGATTAAGCATCCGGTTGGGCGTATACGTGACATTGAAGCGCTGGACGAACTGCTGGCAACACTGGTGGATGATAAAAAACGCATTATCGCGCTTCAGCCTATCAGCCAGAAAGAAGATGCAACGCGCCTGTGTATTGAAACTTGTATCGCACGTAACTGGCGGCTTTCAATGCAGACGCATAAGTATTTGAATATCGCTTAAACGAGAAAGGCACCCGAGGGTGCCTTTTTTATGTCTTATAAATCAGTTATTTAGATTTTAAATCAGTATGTTAAACGCAGCATAAATCCTCATGAATCCTTATCAATCCCAGTGTTTTGGGCAATTTGTGGATCAATTTGCAATACGGTTAGTGGGTTTAAAATTACAGCATCATTGAGGACGGGTGAGAAATGCCATTTCCGGCACACGATCCCTCATTAGGGATTGTCCGGCGACAGGGTGCTCGTTATGAAACAAACCAACTCTGATCAGAGCTGTAAAAACGCCACTTAATATTTTTTGGTCTTTATTGATTGTGCCGGGTTTTACACCCGTAGCCAGGCGATCAGCCCGATATTGAGCCAGGCTCGCGCGCGTGATTTTGTCGCTCCGTGGGTTATCCATGCGATCAGATATGTTGAGAAGTTTTTTTTTGATAGCCTCGCCGTCTTTCAGCGTTCTGCCGTGGTGCACCCACCATAACTCTATCAACTCAGTGAGTGGACGCCGGTCGCTGGGTTTCTCAACCCAGCCCTTGTTGTTTTGCGTGGCAATAATCCATCGCTCATACCGTTGAGTCTCGGATTTTGTGTCAAATGATTTGCGGATCCGTCTAGGCAGCCCGCGCCCGTGCTGGGCTGCGGGGGTGTGATTGCTCATTGCAAAAAATGTAGTGAATTTCAGTGGTTTGCAGCAAACAACCAACGGCACCGATCCGCCCGTTTCGTTAACTAATTGAATGAAAAAAGGATCGTTTCGGTTTCGTGGGATTTTGAGGGAGCACCACAGGATTTTTAATGGGTCTATAAAATAAGGAAACCCGCGCAGGTGGCGGGCTGGAGGGGGACGGGTATACCTTTAAACCAATGTAATTATTTGCGCAACGCCGCCTTTTTTTTACGCGCTCTGGCAGTCGTGTATCGCCACACCATAAAACCGGCACATAGCGTGATGATGAGTGATAACGCCACAAAAACGTCGAATGTGTAATCCTCTATCGAGTCGACGCCATCCACTCCGATCGCCGATAAAAAATCATAGTACCAGCCAGCGGGAACGACCCGATACAGAACGATAATTAGCCCAAAAAATAGCGCAAAGTGGACGCACCATAATAAAATATATTGCCACGCCCGCATTTTAATAAACCTGCACTACGCCATGAGCAATTAAATTCGTGCCTGGCACGATTTCCCCTGGTGTTCGCAGTAGCGCCCCTGCAATCAATTTAAAATGGCTCTGATTATACAGCGTTATACACCCCTTACTTTGACCGCTGGGGCCAATAGGGTGGAGTCTAAATTCCCCCCCGCCTGACCCCCTCGATAAAAGTGGCGTCATC
>NZ_DATERI010000136.1:0-5478 GCF_035271705.1 Buttiauxella sp. | reverse complement strand
TTCTTCGTTGCGCCCGACCTGATGCAGTTGCAGCGCCAGTTGGCTGGCTAACAGTGCATTTTGTGGATCTAACTCAACTTGTTGCTGAAGCAATTGGATCTCTGGGGTATCTGCAGCTTGCTTAAGCAAATCAATCTGAGCGACCAGCCCTTGGTAACGGCTGTCCTGGTCTTGCAATGGGATGGTTTTCAGCACCGCTTCAGCCTCTTCGCTGCGGTTCAGTGCAATTTGAACTTCCGCCAACATCAGGCCAATTTCACTGTTCTGATTGGACAGTTGCCACGCATCTTTCAGCAAGGGTAGTGCTTCAGCGTGTTTGCCTTCTTGCATCAGCAGCAT
Source organism: Buttiauxella sp. (assembly GCF_035271705.1). Taxonomy (GTDB): domain Bacteria; phylum Pseudomonadota; class Gammaproteobacteria; order Enterobacterales; family Enterobacteriaceae; genus Buttiauxella. The sequence continues at coordinate 5,139 of NZ_DATERI010000136.1, read as the reverse complement.
CGCTTCTTGCGCTTTCAACTCTTCTTCCCGTGGCAGTACTTTTTCCAGCAGGGCGCGAATCGCTTCTTCGGGTTGCGGCCCCTGGAAACCGTCTACCGGTTGGCCATTCTGGAACAAGTAAACGGTAGGAATACTGCGTAAACCAAACTGTGACGCGACCATTGGCTCGGCATCACAATCCACTTTGGCGAGAAGAAACTGCCCCTGATACTGCGCGGCAAGTTTGTCCAGAATCGGCGTGAGTTGTTCACAATGTTGGCTGCGTGCTGACCAGAAGTAAAACAGCACTGGTGTCGTAACGGATTGTTCTAGCGTCTGGTGTAGGTTCGCTTCGGTGATATCAATATTGTACGGTGCAGACATGGCTTAACTCTCTTTTACATATTTAATATTTACATGGGGGTTGGCAGTAGGTGCTTCAACTAACCACGTAAAATTTTATCTAACATGCGGCCCGGCAACAGGCGACGCAACCATGTTAAAGCATGGGCAACTAGCGTGACCGGATAGCGTAATTTTGGGTTCGGGCTCTCAAAAGCATGGCGCACTTTTACCACGACTGCTTCCGGACCCAGTGTAAAGCGTGCGGCGATCCCAGGATTTTCTACTGGATGGTCGGCCTGAGTCTGGTTCACGTTTTGCGTGAACTGCGTGCGGATTGGCCCAGGCTCAATCAAACTGACTTTGATACCGCTGTGATGCAGCTCCATACGCAGCGCATCAGACCAGGCTTCCAGAGCGTATTTACTGGCAGCGTAGGCACCACGACCTGGTGTCGAAACCAATCCCATGACTGAGCTGGTCATCACGATTCGCCCTTCACGGTGCGGCAACATGGCGGGAAGCAATAACATCGTCAGTTGGTGGGTGCCAAATAAATTGGTCGAAAATTGCTGCTCAAGTTGTTCGCGGGAAAGCGTTTGTAGCGGCCCATAGACACCAAATCCGCCATTATTAAATAACCCAAAAAGACGATTACCGGTCAGTTCGATGACTTCTGCCGCCGCCGATTGCACGCTTGCAGGGGAGTCGAGATCGAGTTGTATCCCGGTAAATCCAACCTGGTTCATACGTTCGACATCTTCGCTCTTGCGACAGGCAGCCAGAACGCGATAACCCTGTTGTTTTAAATCTTGTGCGCAGGCAAGACCAATACCACTGGAACAACCTGTAATTAAAACTGATTTTTGCATAACTTTACCCGCGCGAGGCTCCGATTGTTCATGAGTCGTGTTTTACTAAAGGTGCCAGACGGGAAGACATCCAGTCGGCGATAAACGGTTGGGCATCACTGTTCGGATGTATACCGTCATCCTGCATCCATTGCGGTTTCAAATAGACCTCCTCCATAAAAAATGGCAGCAGAGGTATCGCAAACTCTTTGGCAAGTTGCGGATAAATAGCGCTAAACGCCTCATTATAACGGCGACCGTAGTTTGCCGGCAGACGTATTTGCATCAGCAATGGTTGTGCATTTGCCGCTTTCACATCGGTGATTATCTGGCGCAGACTTTTTTCGATGGCCTGTGGCTGAAAACCACGCAGACCATCGTTGCCGCCAAGTTCAATTAATACCCAGCGAGGCTGATGTTGTTTAAGCAGCGCCGGTAGCCGTGCCAGCCCTTGTGGCGCGGTGTCGCCACTAATACTGGCATTCACAACTTTGGTATTTTGCTGGTGCCATTTCACATCCAGCAGCGCAGGCCAGGCCGCGGTTGCTGACATTCGGTATCCGGCACTCAGGCTATCACCCAAAATCAGTAACGTGTCCGCATGTGCGGCACGAATGGTTAAGAACGCCAGAAACAGGAAGGGCAAATGCCAGCGGAAAACATTGTTGAAGTTCATCATCTTAGTAAGTCCGTGGGTCTGGGGGAACATCAGCTCTCCATCCTTACTGGAGTTGAGCTGGTTGTCAAACCGGCACAGACCATTGCGCTAATCGGTGAGTCAGGTTCCGGGAAGTCTACACTACTGGCGATCCTCGCAGGGCTTGATGATGGCAGCGAAGGGGAAGTTCACCTGTGTGGCCAGCCGTTACACGCCATGGATGAAGAAGCGCGAGCGGCACTGCGGGCGAAAAACGTCGGTTTTGTATTCCAGTCATTCATGCTAGTGCCGACGCTCAACGCGCTGGAAAACGTCGAACTCCCGGCGCTACTGCGCGGTGAAAATGATTCCTCCAGCCGCGCGCAGGCGAAAGCATTGCTCGAACAACTCGGGCTGGGCAAACGCATGGACCACCTTCCGGCACAGCTTTCTGGCGGCGAACAACAACGTGTGGCGCTGGCGCGCGCGTTTAATGGGCGTCCAGGGGTGTTATTTGCCGATGAACCCACCGGTAATCTAGACCGCCATACTGGCGACCGCATTGCTGATTTACTCTTCTCTCTGAATCGTGATTTCGCCACCACGCTGATTCTGGTAACTCACGATGAACAACTGGCTGCACGCTGCGACCGCCGTCTACGTCTGCGTGAAGGTAAATTGTGGGAGGAAGCATGATTGCCCGCTGGTTCTGGCGCGAATGGCGCTCGCCATCGTTATTGATTGTCTGGCTGGCGTTGAGCCTGGCGGTGGCGTGCGTGCTGGCGCTGGGGAATATCAGCGATCGCATGGAACAAGGGCTAGATCAGCAAAGTCGCGACTTTATGGCGGGCGATCGCGCGCTGAGAAGCGCACGTGAAGTGCCGCAAGAGTGGCTGGCCCAGGCGCAAAAAGAGGGGCTGAAAGTTGGCAAGCAGCTGACCTTTGCCACCATGACATTTGCCGGCGACACGCCACAACTGGCGTCGGTGAAGGCGGTCGATAATGTTTATCCCCTGTATGGTCAACTCGACACCAACCCGCCGGGTTTGAAACCTGAGCCGGGGAGCGTGCTGTTGGCACCGCGTTTAATGGCACTACTGAATCTCAAAGTGGGGGATTCGCTGGAGGTGGGCGACACCACGTTGCGCATTGCCGGAGAGATTATTCAGGAACCCGATTCCGGTTTTAATCCGTTCCAGATGGCGCCACGCTTAATGATGAACCTCGCTGACGTGGAAAAAACCGGAGCGGTACAACCGGGTAGCCGCATCACCTGGCGCTACAAATTTGGCGGCACGCCGCAACAGCTCGACAAGTTTGAAAACTACCTGCTGCCAAAGCTGAAACCTGAACAACGCTGGTACGGCATGGAGCAAGATGATGGTGCACTCGGGAAATCCCTTGAACGGTCGCAACAATTCTTGCTGCTGTCAGCGCTCCTGACGCTGTTACTGGCGGTGGCCGCTGTGGCTGTGGCGATGAACCACTACTGCCGCAGCCGATATGATTTAGTGGCTATTCTGAAAACCCTTGGGGCGGGGCGTGCGGCACTGCGCAAACTGATTATCGGCCAATGGTTGATGGTGCTGGCGCTGGCAGTGATGACCGGTGGTGCAGTGGGGCTGGTGTTTGAGGCGGTGTTAATGCACCTGCTGAAACCTGTTTTACCTGCGGCACTTCCACCTGCGAGCCTGTGGCCATGGGGCTGGGCCGTGGGTTCCGTGGTGGTGATTTCGCTATTGGTAGGTCTGCGCCCATATCGTTTATTGCTGGCAACGCAACCGCTGCGGGTGTTACGCCGTGATGCGGTGGCGAACGTCTGGCCGTTGAAAATCTATCTGCCAATTATCACCCTCATAGTGGTGGCGCTTTTAGCGATGCTGATGGGGGGAAGCTCGTTACTGTGGGCGGTGCTGGCGGGAACCGTCGTTCTGGCAGCACTGTGTGGCATTGTCGGTTGGGGTGTGTTGCGGTTATTGAAAAAACTGACACTCAAAAACCTTGCGCTGCGCCTGGCCGTGAACCGCTTGCTGCGCCAGCCATGGGCAACATTAAGCCAACTCGCGGCGTTCTCGCTGTCGTTTATGTTATTGGCATTACTATTAATGCTGCGCGGTGATTTGCTCGATAAATGGCAGCAACAATTACCGCCGGAGAGCCCAAACTATTTCCTGTTAAACATTGCCACTGAACAAGTTCAGCCGGTGAAAGCGTTTTTGGCTGAACACCAGATTATCCCGGAATCGTTCTACCCGATTGTGCGTGTACGCATGACGGCGATAAACGGCAAATCGACAGAAGGTCATCCGGATGAAGCGCTTAATCGTGAACTGAACCTGACATGGCAGAGTCAGAAACCGGAGCATAACCCAATACTTGCCGGTTCATGGCCGCCAAAAGCGGGTGAAGTCTCGATGGACGAAGGTGTCGCGAAACGGCTGGAAATCGGACTGGGCGATACCGTCACGTTTATGGGCGATACCCAGGATTTCTCGGCCAAAGTCACCAGTCTACGCAAAGTTGACTGGGAGAGCTTGCGTCCTAACTTCTACTTTATCTTCCCGCCGGGTGCGCTCGATAACCAGCCGCAAAGTTGGCTAACCAGTTTCCGCTGGGAAGGAAAGAACGGCATGTTGACGCAGCTTAACCGCGAATTCCCAACGGTTAGCTTGCTGGATATTGGCGCGATTTTGCGCCAGGTCGGGCAGGTATTGGAGCAGGTCAGCCGGGCGCTGGAGGTGATGGTGGTGCTGGTGACGGTATGTGGCGTACTGCTGCTTTTGGCTCAGGTTCAGGTCGGCATGCGTCAACGCCATCAAGAGCTGGTGGTGTATCGTACGCTGGGTGCCGGAAAGCGCTTGCTGCGTACCACGCTGTGGTGCGAGTTTGCGGTGCTGGGGTTTGTCTCCGGTCTGGTGGCCGCAATAGGTGCTGAAACCGCACTTGGGCTACTGCAAACACGGGTGTTTGATTTCCCGTGGGAACCTGACTGGCGGCTGTGGGTTATTTTGCCTGTCAGCGGCGCGGTGTTGCTTTCGCTGTGTGGCGGTTGGTTAGGTGTACGTTTACTGAAAGGCAAAGCGCTATTCAGGCAGTTTGTGGCTTGAAACATGTGTTGGCTGGCGTTGCGTTAAACGCCAGCCTCTTATTCATTCGCCGTCGCGCAACCAGGCTTCAACTTGCTCATAATCGCCACGAAACACAATGTTTTGCGCTTTTTTGCTGAGTTGATAACGGTACATCGGGTCGTAATACTCTTCGAGCAGTGGCGAAAGCCAGGCGAGATGCCCGTCAACAGAACCGGTTTTACGTTGTAATTCCAGCGCTTCA